>NZ_BAAKJE010000255.1:0-26445 GCF_059704565.1 Massilia sp. NBRC 108631 | reverse complement strand
TGCGTATTCGTGGTAGGCCGTGCGGGATTCGAACCTGCGACCAACGGATTAAAAGTCCGCTGCTCTACCAGCTGAGCTAACGACCCGAAAGAGGCAGCATTATAGGGCGGCCTGCGGGTTTCGGCAAGCGCGAATTTCGTTCGCGAATTTCGTTCCGCACTCATTCCTCGATTTGTTCCGGCACCTCCAGCCAGGCGATGCGGCCGCCGCCGGTCTCGCCCAGGCGCGCCATCAGCGCCACGGCGGCGCTGTCCTGCAGGCTGAAGTCGAAGCGCACCAGGTCGGCGTGCCGCACCTGGTCCAGGCGCGCCTCGGCCAGCTCGATCTCGCGCCGCATCAGTCCTTCCAGCGCGTACGGCACCTCGCAGCGCAGCGCGCGCAGCTTGACGATGGCGATCTTCTCGGCGCCCAGCAGCGCCTGTGCCACGCTGTCGGTGTAGGCGCGCACCAGGCCGCCCGCGCCCAGCTTCACGCCGCCGAAGTAGCGCACCACCGTGGCCAGCACGCCTTCCAGGTCCTGGTGGCGCAGCACGTCCAGCATGGGCCGGCCGGCGGTGCCGCTGGGCTCACCGTCGTCGACTGCAGCGGACTGGCCGCCCGCCAGCAGCGACCAGCAAACGTGCGCTGCGCCCGGATGCTGCGCCCATAATTCCGCCACCACCTTTTGCGCCGACGCACGGTCCGCCATCGGCTGCACGCAGGCGATGAAGCGGCTTTTCTTGATGATCAGTTCGTGATGGACTGCGCTGGTAATGGTCTGCGGCATGGCGCGATTGTACAGCCTTGCTATACTCGCCTTCAACTCAACCCTGCGACACGATATGACCAGCATCACCGAAGAACAAGACCTTGGCGACGACGACCTCCTGTGCCAGCAACTGGGTTTGCCCGGAAAGGGCGTGAGCCTGGTGAAGATGGAGGGGCGCGTTTTCCTGCGCATTGCCGGCCAGGTGCAGGCCGAAGGCTTGACCGTGCCATACCAGCTGGTGCCCGCTCAGGGCGTGCTGGCCAAGCCTTCCAAGTGGCGCAAGATGGACCCCGAGGCGCGCAGCGCGCTGCTGCGCGAACGCAGCGGCGACAAGGCAATCGAGGAACTGCACCGGCACGTGACCGGCTTCGTGCACGAGATGGCGGCCGCCGCCGAGGACTACGACCTGGACGCGATGAGCTTCCTGCATACTTTGGCCGACATGCAGACCTCCTCGCTGGCGGGCGAGGTGTTCGACCGTATCCGCCAGCGCCTGGACCACGCCATCGAGCGCCAGACCGAGGAGCGCTACGCCGAGCGCACCAAGCAGAGCATCAACCTGGCCGAGTATCCGGATTCGTTCGAGGTGGCGAGCCGCCTGCCGCGCCGCTTCATCGCACTGCTGGGTCCCACCAATTCCGGCAAGACCCACCGCGCGATTGAGGCGCTGGCCAAGGCGCCAAGCGGCATCTACCTGGCGCCGCTGCGGCTGCTGGCGCTGGAGAACTACGAGCGCCTGCAGGCATTCAAACAGCACGGCAAGCCGCTGGCGGTAAGCCTGGTGACGGGCGAGGAGCGCCGGCTGGCGGAAGGCGCCACGCACGTGGCGAGCACGGTGGAGATGCTCGACACCCGCACCCCGGTCGATGTTGCGGTGATCGACGAGATCCAGATGCTGGCGGACCGCGACCGCGGCGCCGCCTGGACGGCCGCCGTGTGCGGCGCGCCGGCGCGCACCGTCTACCTGGTGGGCGCGCCCGAAGCGCGGCGCGCCATCGAGGCGCTGGCCGAGCGGCTGGAGTGTCCGCTGGAGGTGCACGTGCTGAAGCGCAAGGCGCCGCTGTCGATGGAGCATACCTCGGTGCGCAAGGTGCGCAACCTGCGCAAGGGCGACGCGGTGATCGCGTTCTCGCGCCGCGAAGTGCTGATGTGGCGCGACATGGTGACCGAAGCCGGCTTGTCGGTGGCCACCGTGTACGGCAACCTGTCGCCTGAGGTACGGCGTGCGCAGGCGCAGCGCTTCCGCGAAGGCCAGGCCGACGTGGTGGTGGGCACGGACGCGATTGCGATGGGCCTGAACATGCCGATCTCGCGCATCGTCATGACCACCAGCGTGAAGTACAACGGCTACGAGGAAGAGGAAATCTCGGCCGCGCTGGCGCGCCAGATCGCCGGCCGCGCGGGTCGCTTCGGCCTCCACGAGGAAGGCCTGGTGGCCGGCTTCGACGACGACACGCACCAGGTGATGCGCGCGCTGCTGAAGGAGAAGCTGGCGCCGCTCAACACCAGCGGCTTCTCGGTGGCGCCGACGCTGGAGCATCTGCACCGCATTGCCTCGGTCACCAGCGAGACCTCGCTGTCCAAGCTGCTCAAGCGCTTCGTGCACAACATCGACGTGCCGGACGGTTTTTTCTATCCCCGTATCACGGAAGACCAGACCATCCGCGCCGAGTGGCTGGACAGCCTGCCGCTGTCGGTGGCGGACAAGTTCACGCTGTCGCTGGTGCCGGTGTCGAGCAAGGTGATGACCCTGCAGCGGGCCTGGGAGCACTGGGCCATGTCGCTCTCGCGCGGCAAGGCCACGCGCCTGAAGGCGGACGACTATGCGCTGTCCTACCTGTCGCTGCAGGAGGTGGAGGACACCTGCCGCCTGTATTCCGCCTATGCCTGGCTGGGCTACCGGCGGCCGGAATTCTTCCCCGATATCGAACTGGCGCAGGAATTGTCGCGCCACGCCTCAGAGCGCGTCGACTCGATCCTGCAGGAGCAGAACGCCGTCAACCGCAAGCGCAATCCGAAGCGCTTCCGCTGATCAGGGACGTTCCAGCGTCACGCTCATCAGGCCGACCACGCTGTCGTTGCTGAGCGTGCGCACGGTCAGGCTGCGCAAGGTCCGGTTCGGGTCGAGGGCGATCGCCAGCGCGGTGGCTGCGCCGCCCGGCACAGCCTGGCCGCTGCTTTGAAGGCGCACCGTTCCGGTCTTCAGGTCCACGCGCGGCGGCACGGGCTGCGGGCGGCTGAACTGGTAGTCGTCGATGAAATAGTCCTGCTCGATGGGCCACCAGTTGACCGGGTTGTGCAGCGCCAGGCGCGCCGTGCCGCCGTCCGCGTAGCGCACCACCACTTCGCCGTTGTCGATGCGGCTTTGCATGAAGTTGGTGGAGCCTGCCATCAGCAGCCAAGCCTGGCGTGCCTTGCCCTCGAGCGGGATCTCGACCGCCTTGGGGTAGTTGTCCCATTGCGAGGTGAAGACGATGTTGCGCGCGTCCGCCGTTCCCGGCGTGGCGAAAGTGACGCCGTTGGGCATGGACAGCTTGCCGCCGTTGGCCGCCGCCGTGGCGCGCAGTCCGCTGTCGTCGATTTCCGCCGTCGCGTTGACGTGCCCGGCCCAAGCGCCTATGCCTTGCGCGGGCAGCGACAACGAGACAAAGGGCGAGCGCGGCGACTGGTATTTGCCGGGCCTGAAGATGTCCGTTACCCGCTCGTTGAAGTAGGGCGCGAGCGGGATGGCCTCGAGCGTCGCGCCGGTCTTGTCGATGCTCCAGTCGCTTGCAAGCGGCTGCGCGGACGCTGCAGCGGCTGCAGGAGCGGCCGGTGCCGGGAGACTGGCGGCAGCCGTTTCGGCCGCGACAGGCTCCCCGGCCCATTCGATCACGATGGCGGTGTCGCGCGTCATCGCCGCCTGGATCAGCAGCGCTGGCTGGCCGACGGCGGCGCGGTCCGCTTGCCAATTGGCGGGTGCGCCGTTGACGGTGATGCGCTGCACGCGCCGGTAGGCTTTCGGTATGCGCAGCGTAAGCTGCCTGAAGCGCAACACGCGCTGCGAGGAGTGCGCCGATGCAGGCTGCGCAGGCTGGGATATGCTCCAGCGCTCCGTCCTGCCGCTGCGCGCAAAGTCCAGTCCCAGGTCCGGATGCGCCAGGCGTGCGCGCTGCCAGGCCGCAGGGAAGCCGGGGCGCACGGTCAAGGTTCCCGCCAGCGCGTCCGGCGCCACGCCGAACAGCCCTTCCACGATGGCGCGCGACATCACGCCCGCGCCGTCGGCGAAGTCGCGCTGGGATTCGCGGCGGTAGGCGTCCAGGTAGTTCATGCTGCCCACGTTGCCGGGCGAGATGCCCATGTACATGCTGGCCAGCAGCGCGCCCTTCGCCAGCACGAAGGCATCCTCGGCGCGGCCGGCCTGCCACAGCGCCAGGGCAGTGTGCAGGTTTTCACCCATGACCACGTTGTTGATGGACCAGGAGTAGGGCATCCAGTTGGTGGTGGGCAGCACGTGGTAGGCCGCGTCGGCCGGCACGCCGGGGCCGCTGACGGGAATGGGCTTCAGGTGCCGCTTCAGTGCGGACGCCATGCGCCACGCCTCCTGCGGCGTGGGCACGCCGGAGTCGATGGTGTGATAGAAGGTCCACAGGCCGTAGCTGGGGTGCAGCAGCTGCCCGCCCAGCAGGTCTTTGTACTCGGCGAATGCACCCGGCTCGGGCATCCATAAATAAGTACGCATGGCTTGCGCGATCAGCTCCGCCTCGCGCTGGTAGGGTTGGGCGTCCTTGCCGAGCAGGCGGGCGATGCGCGCCGCGCTGCGGTTGGCGTAGACGTTGTAGGCCGACGCGTGGCTGGCGCCGCCGCCGTTGTAATACAAGTCGTCGCTGGCCCAGATGTTGGCGTAGGCTTCATACAGCGGCAGCTTGCCGGGGCCGAACTCGCGCCGGAACAGGCGCCGTTCCCATGCCAGGTGACGCTCGATCACCGGCCAGGCGCTGCGTGCATATTCCAGGTCGCCGGTCCACAGCAGATGCCGGAACAGCGCGTCCATGAAGACCATGTTCATGTCGTAGTGCGAGTTGGACAGGTCGCCGTTGGAGTGCAGTCCGGCTTCATTGCGCGCCAGGTGAGTGGCGCTGTCGGCGGGCGGCAGCGCGGCGGGAATGGGCTGGGTGTTCTGGCGCGGGGTCCACGCGTCCAGGTTCTGGCGTGCCCGGGCGTGCCAGCCCAGCGCGTCCAGCGCATACGGGCCACGCCAGCCCAGCAGCCTGGTGCGCCAGGCGATGGCGCCGTGCATGATGGCCTGGTCGGCCTCGTCCCACAATGCATCGGCGGCCACGCCGAGCGCGCCCATGGCCGCGTTCAGGTAGGGATCCGGGGTGTCGATGCTGACGGCGCGGCGCACCGCGTCGAAGTGTTGCCGCGTGTCGTCAAACAGTGCGGGCAACTGCTCCCGGGTATACATGGGTGCCAGCGGAACAGCCTTGCGGACGCGCGCTGCCGGCTTGCCGGCGGTGACGGCCTTGTATTGGTCCAGATCTTGCGCCGGGGCGCCGCCCGGAAGGCGCTGCAGCGACAGCAGCAGCGGGGCGCCGTTCTGCAGCGCCACGCGGCCGACCACGATGGGGGACGTTGCCGCTGGGGGCGCTTCGTCGCCGGCACCGCCGAGCAGTGCGGGCAGGGCATTCCAGTTGGCGCCGTCGGCAATGCGCAGCGTGCTGCCTTGCGGCGCCACGCCGGCAATGGCGGCCACGCGGCCGTCCACCGTAAAGCCTTCCGTTTCCAGCTTGATTCGGTTGCCGCTGGCGTAGGCGGGCTTGAACTGGAAGTACTCGCTGATGGCTACCTTTTCGGTGCCTATGTCGCCATCGCGCACGCCGCGCGCGCCATTCACGCCGCCATACGCCCACGCCAGTTCGGCGCCGGCTGGCATTCCCTGCGCCTCGGTTCGGACGATGAGGCCTTCCGTGCGCGCGTACGCCAGCACCACCACGCTCAGCACAGCGTTTGCGCCGAACACCGGGTCGCGGATTTCATAGCGCAGTTCACCCGGCCGGTAGCGCGTGGTAATGGAAGCCGCCTGGTGCAGCCAGACCGCGCCCGCCGGTGTACGCACGGCCAGGCGCAGGTTGCCGCCCCGGCCGGGCAGGTAGAGCAGGAATTCGGGCTTGTCGCCGCCGTCGGCGCGGAAGGCGGTGTTGCCGCCGTAGAGCGGGCGGTTGAAAAACTCGGCGCCATTGTCGATGACGAAGTCCTGCCCGTCCGGCCGGTAGCGCAAGGCTTGCTGGACCTGTCCTTCCAGGTTGGGCCGCAGCCCGGCGGTGGCGGAGGGCGCGGCGCCGGCGGCGGTGGCGGCGGCCTGCGCCAGCAGGGCGGCGGCCAAGGCGTGGCGGGCAAAGCTGTTCATCAAGTCCCCAGCAGTCAGTATCGAGAGATGATAGCGGTAGCGGCCATGCCTGTGCCTGCAGGGCGGATCATCTTTGTGATTGTTCTCGCCAAAGGCCTGCGCCACAAACCAGGCCCGGATTCGTGCAGTTCATCCCCGCGAAACCACCGTCCATCCTACTCCGCGTTGTGCCGGCAGCGCCGATTGCCTACAGTGCTATCAACCGGCCACACATATGACTGATGGCTGGCCCTGGCAGTTTTCCGAATCGAACAAATACTATGGATGGGGCAGATCATGAAAAAAATTATTCTGGCAGTGATGCTGGGCGTGGCGTCGCTGGCTGCTGTTGCGCAAACCAATCAGGCCGAAGAGTCGGTGCAGGTGCCGGGGCGCGCGCTCAAGATCGAGCTGCCGGCGATGCCGCTGCACATGGACCGCGACCAGAACGGCGCGTTCCGTGGCAGCTACTCGCTGTCCAATGGCCAGGTGCTGCACTTGCGCCAGTATGGCTCCGGTCCCGCGCTGTACGCAGAAATTGACGAGCAGGGCCCGCGCAAGCTGGTGGCCGCTTCGCCCAGCTCCTTCGTGGCACAGGACCGCTCGCTGAAGATTACGCTGGACATGAAACCGGACGGCGATGCCGGCGGCGAGGTGCTGATGAAAGTGCCCGCGCAGCGCATGGCGGACGGCAGCATGAGCCAGTCGCGGGTGGTGTCGGCAACGGTACGCTAAGCGCAAGGCGGCGCCGCCGCGTGCTTCGTCGCGCACGCCGCTGCGCACTGCGTGGCGCACGATTGAGCATGTTTGCGTACGATTCATGCGCCTGTCATTTTACGTCCCTAGAATCCGCCCATTGTTAATTTCTCAAGGGGCGGAATATGAAGTATGTACAGGGCTTGATGGTTGTTTGCGCCGCCGGCGCGCTGAGCGCTTGCGGCAGCGGCGACGGGTTTTCCTTGCCCACGCTGGACGGCAAGCCGGCGCTGGTGGTGGCGCATCGCGGCGCAGGCGGCACGCTGCCCGAGGAAACCGTGGAGGCGTACGCGCGGGCTATCGAGCAGGGCGCGGACGCCATCGAGCCGGACGTCATTTCCACCAAGGACGGCGTGCTGATCGCGCGCCACGACCCCAACCTGGCCTTCAGCACCGACGTGGCGCAGCATCCCGAATTCGCTTCCCGCAAGCGCAAGCTGAGCGTGGACGGCGAACTGCAGGAAGGCTGGTTCGCCAGCGACTTCACGCTGGCCGAGATCAAGACCCTGGGCGGCATCTCGACCGATGCCGAGCGGCCGCAGGAATTCAACGGCAAGTTCAAGATTGCGACCATCCAGGAAGTGGTGGACATGATCAAGAAGAGCGGCCGCAATATCGCGCTGTACGCGGAAACCAAGAACCCCACCTTCCACCGCCAGCAAGGCGTGCCGCTGGAAGACAGGCTGCTGGCGCTGCTGGCCGCCGCCGGCTGGAACGACAGGAGCGCGCCGGTGTTCCTGCAGAGCTTTGAGCCAGGCAGCCTGAAATACATGCGCGGCAAGGGTTCCACCGTGAAGATGGTGCAGCTGATCGATGCCGACGATGTGGACCTGAAAACCGGTGCGCTGACCTTTGCCGCGCCATACGACCGCCCGTACGACTGGGCCCAGGCGGGCGACAAGCGCCTGTTCAGCGCCATGGTGACGCCGGCCGGCCTGGCCGAGATCAAGACCTACGCCGACGGCATCGGCCCCTGGAAGCGCTACATCGTCAGCGTGAAAGGCACCGTGGGCGCGGACGGCAAGGTCGCGGATGTGAACGGCGACGGCAAGGTCAACGAAGCGGACACCACCTCGCAGCCGGCCAGCACCCTGGTGGCGGACGCGCATAAGGCCGGCCTGTTCGTCCATCCCTACACCTTCCGCAACGAAGCACGCCGCCTGGCCGCCGACTACAAGGGCGATCCCAAGGCCGAATTGAAGCAGTTCTATGCGCTGGGCGTGGACGGCGTGTTCGCCGACTTTGCCGACACCGCACTGGCTGCGCGCGCCGAGTACCTGAAGCAAGTGGGCTACTAAGCCGGCCGTTGAGCCGGCCGGCCAGCTAAGTGCCGAGTTGTCACGGGCCGGGCTGTGGCGGCGCCAGCCCGTAGTTGCGGTAGATGCGGGCTAGCGAGCCGTCCTTGGCCATGGTGTCGTACGCCTGGCGCCACGCGGCCTGCTCGCTGTCGCCGAAGCCCGGGCCGCCGGCCAGCCACATGTCGGCCGATTCCACCAGCATGCCGACCTGGAAGCTGGCCGGATTGCGGCCGGTGGCGCGGATCTTCTCCATGTTGATGACGTTGCCGCCGTAGAGCGCATCGACCACGCCGCGTTCCAGCAGGCGCAGCATGTCCTCCACTTTGGTGGCCTGCACGATTTGACCTTCAGAGAATTGGCGGTTCAGCAGCTGGGCCAGGTTGGGCGAGCCGCGCAGCACCACGATGCGCAGCTTGCGCGCCTGCTCGAGCGACGTCACCGGCGTCTCGCCGTGGCGGTTGATGAAAACGAAGTGCTGGGTGTCTAGCTTCATCAGCCAGGTGAAATTGGGCTCGCGCTCGGGCGTGCGGGTCAGCGGCAAGATGGCGGTGTGCGGCGTGTGCGTGGTGAGCGCGATGGCGCGCGCCCAGGGATAGAAGCCGACCTTGACCGGGCTGCCGGCGCGCCGCAATACCTGCTCGACCACTTCCACGTGCAAGCCCGGGCGCTGCGGCTGGCCTTCGATGGCGTAAGGCGGCAAGTCGCCGGTAACGATTTGCAGCGGGGCGGCCGGCTCCGAAGCGGTGGCTTGCGCGCACAGCATCATCATGGCCAGCATAGCCTGGCGGCGTGTAACCCAGCGCATCTCCGTTCCTTGGTAGCCAATCCGTTTTTCATTTTACCTGCAGCCGCTTGCCAATTGTGCTCAGGAATGCTTTTTTGTCTAGGACGCTACGGTACGGTATGATGTTGCCCAATCTACAAAGGAGTGGGTTTGCGTTACTATCTGGCCTTATTTGTCCTGCTGGCATGGCTGCACCTTCCTGTGCCAAGCCAGGCGGCGGCGCCGTCCTTGCTGCTTGCCGCGCCCGAAAAGTCGCTCAGCCAGTACCGCCTGGACGGCTGGCAGATCGAGCAGGGCCTGCCTCAGAACGCGGTGGCGGCGCTGCTGCACACCAGCGATGGCTATCTGTGGGTGGGCACGCTGGGCGGGCTGGCGCGCTTCGACGGCCACCGGTTCACCACTTTCGATGCTTCCGAATTTGCCGATATCGCGTCCCAGCCGGTGCTGGGGCTGATGCAGGACGCGCAGAAGAACCTGTGGATAGGCCACAACAAGGGCGCAGCCATCTACCGCGACGGCAAGTTCCGCACCGTGTACGCCGCCGGACCGCTGGGCGACCAGCGCGTGTGGGGCTTTGCGCAGGCGCCGGACGGCGCGGTGTGGGCCGCCACCAACAACGGCTTGCTGCGCTGGCACAAGGGAGTCACCCGCCACTATCGCCAGGCCGACGGCCTGCCCACCGACCGCCTGCGCGCGCTGGCGTTCGACCGCGACGGCGTGTTGTGGATCGCCAGTTCGGGCGGTGGCCTGGTGAGTCTCAAGGACGGCCGCTTCCACGTGCTCAACCTGGACAACGGTTTCCCCCATTTGCAGGTGCGTTCGGTGCTGGCCGATCCGGACGGCGGCGTGTGGGCGGCCACGGCCGGCGGCGGCCTGGCCCGCGTGAACGGCGGCCAGGTCAAGGTCTACACCGTGGCCGACGGCTTGCCGACCGACCAGCTGACCACGCTGACCCGCGACCGCAACGGCTCGCTATGGATCGGCACCTGGGGCAACGGCGTGGTGCGCATGGCGAACGGGCGCTTCAGCGCCATCGGCACCGCCGGCGGCCTGGCGGGCGACCATATCTGGTCCATCCATACCGACCACGAGGGCAGCGTCTGGCTCGGCACCTGGGTTAGCGGGCTGGTGCGGCTGCGCGAGCGCGCCTTCGGCGTGCTGGGCGTGCCGGAAGGGCTGTCGCACGACAACGTGCGTTCGGTGCTGCACGCGCGCAACGGCGTGACCTGGGTGGCCACTGCCGGCGGCGGCCTGAATCGCATCGACGGCGGCGCCATTACCGTGCTGGGCAAGAAGGACGGCCTGCCCAGCGAGGAAATTTCCAGCCTGATGGAGGACCGCGACGGCGCGCTGTGGGTTGGCAGCTACACCGGTGGCGCGGCCCGCCTGCGGCAGGGCAAGATTACGCTGTTTGGCACGGAACAGGGCTTGCCCAGTTCCGAAGTGCGGGTGTTGTACCAGGACCGCCAGGGCACGGTCTGGGCCGGCACCCAGTCCGGCATCGCCCGGCTGGACGGCGGCGCCTTCACGCCGATGCGCGCGCCCGGCGCGCCGTCCGGCGGCGTGTCCTCCATCCTGCAGGACAAGCGCGGCACACTGTGGTTCGGCACCACCGGCGAGGGCCTGGCGCGCTACCGCGACGGCGCCTTCAAGGCCATGACCGCCGCGGACGGCCTGCTGTCGAACTGGATCATGGCGCTGTACGAAGACGCCGACGGCACCTTGTGGATAGGCAGCAACGGCGACGGCTTGAACCGTCTTCACGGCCGCAGCCTGAGCAGCATCCGCACTGCGGACGGACTGTGGGACGGCACCTGCCTGAGCATCCAGGAGGACCGCGACGGCTACCTGTGGGTGACCGGCAACCGCGGCTTCTACCGCGTGGCGCGCAGGGAGCTCGATGCGTTCGCCGAGGGGCGGCTGGCCAGGGTTGCTTCCAGCGGTTTCGGTCCGGGTGACTCGATGCGCAGCACCACCTTCGCGGGCGGGCTGCAGCCGACCGGGGCGATGGACGCCGACGGCAACCTGCTGCTGCCGTCGGCCAAGGGCCTGGTGCTGGCCGATCCGCGCCGCCTGCCCGACACCGACCAGCCCCCTTCCGTGCGGCTGGAGCGCGTGTCGGTAAACGGCAGCATCCGCTCCACGCCGGTGCAGGAAGCGCTGACGCTGCCGCCCGGCCAGGCCACCCTGGCCATCCAGTACAGCGCCAACACGCTGCTGAACGCCGAGCGGGCGCGCTTCCGCTATCAGATGGAAGGGCTGGCGCGGGGCTGGATCGATGCCGGTCCCAACCGGGAAGTATCGTTCCCGGCGCTGCCGCATGGCAGCTACCGCTTCCGCGTGGCCGCCACCATCGACGGCAAGCGCTGGAGCGATGCGGGCCCGGTGCTGGCCGTCACGGTGCAGCCGTTTTTCTACGAGACTTACTGGTTCGCCGCGCTGATGCTGACCGCGATGGCGGCCGGGCTGTATGCGCTGTTCCGCCTGCGCGTGCGGCATTTGCGCATCCGCCACGTCGAGATGGAGCGCCTGGTGGCGCAGAAGACGGAGGCACTGAAGCAGGCCAACGAGCACTTGTCGCGCCTGTCCTTCGTCGACGCGCTGACCGGGTTGGCCAACCGGCGCCGCTTCGACGAGGTGCTGCGCGAGGAATGGAGCCGCGCCAGCCGTGGCAAGGCAGCGCTGGCGCTGGTGATGGCCGACATCGACGGTTTCAAGGCGTATAACGATGCGCTGGGCCACCAGGAAGGCGACCGCTGCCTGGCCGCCGTGGCCAGCGTGTTCCTCGGCCACGCGCGGCGCGCCGGCGACCTGGCGGCGCGCTATGGCGGGGAAGAATTCGTGCTGCTGATCGCCGCGACCGGGCGCGACGCCGCGCTGCTGATCGCCGAGGAACTGCGCAGCGCCTGTGAAGCGCTGGCGATCGCGCATCCGGCCCTGGAAAGCGGTCCGGTGGTCACGCTCAGCCTGGGCGTGGCGGCGTGCAGTCCGGCCGAGGGCGGCTCTATCGACCTGCTGGTGCAGCAGGCCGACGAGGCCCTGTACCGCGCCAAGCGCGAGGGCCGCAACCGGGTGTGCTGCCAGGCGCCAGGAAACTCGGCTTAGAAGCCGCCGCTGGCCGTCACCGCCTCGGGGGCGAACAAGCCGATCAGCGCCAGCACCCAGATCACCACGCCCGCCACGCACCAGGCGATGTTGGCGCCGGTCAGCGTGTCGTTGCTGCTGCCGGTAGGATCGCCGCAGCGCGCATTGATCTGGTTCTGCACGGGCAGGAAGCACAGGCCCAGCGGGATCAGCGTCAGCAGCGAGAGCCAGTCGGTGTAGGGCGAACCGATGTGGCGGCTCGACAGGCGGCTCATCGCGTTGCTCACGATGATGAGCCCGACCATGGTCCAGGCGCTGGCGTTGTTGTTCCATTCGCCCGGCGCATCTTCCTGCTTGTGTTGCTTCACATGGCGGAACAGCGCGTGCAGGAAGAACACGCTGAAGATGGCGCGCGGCACCGGCCACAGGCTCTCGCCGCTGGCCTGGCGGTACAGCGCCCAGTTCTTGTACAGCCAGAACACCTGGTAGATGCTGAGCGTGGCGAAGAACAGGATCAGGAATTTGCGCGGCGAGACCACGTAGAAAGGCACGCCGGCCATGCTGCCGGCGCCGGGGGCCAGTTCGGCTTTCGGCGGTGCGTAGACGTTGTCGTTCATAATAGTTGCCCATAAAAAAGGTTGATAGTGCGGCGATGGTAGCGTCTTCGTAAAACCCCAATACTATTCAATTGTCACTGAGGTATGATTGTTTCCACCAACATTCGCCGAGAAAACGATCATGCCGACTTCCCTGTTGCTTGCGAAGAATGACCAGCTGGAACTGTCTATGCTGTCCAGCCTGGTGAACCGCCATGGCTGCATCACCGGCGCCACCGGTACCGGCAAGACGGTCACGCTGCAAAGGATCGCACAGTCGCTGTCCGACATCGGCGTGCCGGTGTTCATGGCGGACGTCAAGGGCGACCTGTCCGGCATCGCCAAGGCCGGTGCGCTGAGCGAGAAGATGGGCAAGCGGCTGGAGGCGCTGCAGGTGGCGCCCCCGCAATGGGCCGGCTGCCCGGTGACGTTCTGGGACGTGTTCGGCCAGCAGGGCCACCCGGTGCGCGCCACCGTGTCCGACCTGGGGCCGCTGCTGCTGGCGCGCATGCTGAACCTGAACGATACGCAGGAAGGCGTGCTGCAGCTGGTGTTCCGCATTGCCGACGACAATGGCCTGCTGCTGCTCGACACCAAGGATTTGCGCGCCATGCTGCAGCACGTGGGCGACAACGCGGCCGACTATAAGACCAGCTACGGCAACATCAGCGCGGCCAGCATCGGCGCCATCCAGCGCGGCCTGATCGCCATCGAGGAGCAGGGCGGCGACCAGTTCTTCGGCGAACCCATGCTCAATATCGACGACCTGCTGCAGACCGATGCCAGCGGCAAGGGCGTGGTCAACATCCTGTGCGCCGACAAGCTGATGAACGCGCCGCGCCTGTATGCGGTGTTCCTGCTGTGGATGCTGTCCGAGCTGTTCGAGAACCTGCCCGAAGTGGGCGACGTGGACAAGCCCAAGCTGGTGTTCTTCTTCGATGAAGCGCATTTGCTGTTTGCCGAGGCGCCCAAGGCGCTGCTGCAAAAGATCGAACAGGTGGTGCGGCTGATCCGCTCCAAGGGCGTGGGCGTGTTCTTCATTACGCAAAATCCGCTCGACATCCCGGACACGGTGCTGGGCCAGCTGGGCAACCGCGTGCAGCACGCGCTGCGCGCCTACACGCCGCGCGACCAGAAGGCGGTCAAGGCCGCCGCCGAAACCTTCCGCCCCAATCCCGCGCTGGACGTGGCACAGGTGATCACCGAACTGGGCGTGGGCGAGGCGCTGGTGTCCTTCCTGGACGAGAAGGGCACGCCGCAAGTGGTGCAGCGCGCCTTCATCCTGCCGCCGGCCAGCCAGCTCGGTCCCATCGATGCGGCCGAACGCAAGACTGCCATGGATGGCTCGGTGGTGGCCGGCGTGTACGAAAAGGCGGTGGACCGCGAATCGGCCTACGAGAAGCTGAACAGCCGCCTGGCCACCAGTGCACGCCAGGCCGACGCGCGCGCGCCCGCCCAAGCGCAGCAGCAGGGCCGGCGCGACGCCCCCGCGCCTGTGCCGGGCGGCGGCGCTGCCGATGCTCCGGCCGAAGCGGGCTCGATTTTTGGCGACGTGCTCGGCGGCCTGTTCGGCGGCAGCGGCAAAGGCGCCGGCAAGCGCGACACGGCGGTGCAGGCCATGGTCAAATCGGCCGCGCGCAGCATCGGTTCGCAGGTCGGCCGCGAAATCATCCGTGGCGTACTGGGCTCCATCCTGAAGAAGCGCTGACGGTCATTTGTACAGAAATTCCGCAGTCTGCCTAGACTGGTTTATTCGGGAGGAGGCGTGCATACTCGGCGCTTCCATCCGATGTCCATGCAGAAGCCACGATGATTTCCGACGCCACCCTGAGCCGCGAACAGCTTGAGCAGCACCTGGCGCAATCGATCCGCCATTTCTCCAACTGCGATTTCAGCGGCGCCGACCTGTCGCGCCTGGACCTGCAATCGTGCACCTTCGAGCGCTGCGCCTTCAGCGAGGCGGTGCTGTACGCCTGCAAGCTGTCGCACTCCAAATGGCTGCGCTGCCGCGCCGGCGAAGCGGACTTCGAGGCGGCCGACGTGGTCGACGCGCAGTTCCAGGGCTGCGACCTGAACAACACCAAGTGGCGCCGGGCCAAGCTGGCCTCGGCCAGTTATCGCGGCTGCAAGCTCACCGGCGCCTCGTTTGAAGAAGTCTCGCACCTCGGCGCCGCCTTCGAGGACTGCCTGCTGGTGGGCGCCGACCTGCGCGGCTTCTCCTTCCGCAAGGCGGAGCTGAAGAACCTGGATTTCTCGGACGCCGACTTGTCCGGCTGCGATTTCAGGGACGCCGTGTTCGAAGGCGGCAGCCTGCGCGACGCCATCCTCAAGCTGGCCAAGTTCGACAACGCCGACCTGCGCAGCGCCGAGATCGGCGGCCTGAAACTGACCGACGCCAAGATGTTCCGTGGCGCGGTGATCTCCCACGCGCAGGCGGCCAGCGTGCTCAGGGAAATGGGGCTGGTAGTGATGTAGGCGGGGGAAGGTAGTCCGCTTAACGCAGCCGGCTCAGTGGCGTCAGCGCGCCTTCAGCCACAGGCCGAATTCCTTCACCGCGGCGATGACCGGCTTCAGGCGCATGCCGTCCTCGGTCAGCTGGTACTCCACTTTGGGCGGGACGGTGGGGTAGACGGTGCGCTTCACCAGGCCGGCGTCCTCCAGCGCGCGCAGGTCCAGCGTCAGCATGCGCTGCGAGATGCCCGGCACGTCGCGCCGCAGTTCGTTGAAGCGCCGGGGGCCGTCGACCAGGTAGGACGCGAGCAGCAGCCGCCAGCGCCCGCCCAGCAGGTGCATCGCCTCTTCCACCGAACATCCGCTGACATTTTTCTTCATGGCGCCATGTTAGCACGAAGGTATACTTTTTGTACCTACACCACAAATTGGTGCCTTCTTACTTTTTTATACCGGATCTCTATAATCGGCTGACCGATGAAACAGGAGATCCGCTTTGAAACTGTATTACATTCCGGCCAGCTGCTCGCTGGCCCCGCATATCGTGGCCCATGAGCTGGGACTGGACCTGGCCTTGGTAAAGGTCGACCACCGCACGCACCGCACGGAGCTGGGCGGCGACTATCGCGGCACGAATCCGCTGGGATACGTCCCGGCGCTGGAGCTGGACGACGGCCAGGTGTTCCGCGAAGGCGCGGTCGTGCTGCAGTATCTGGCGGACTTGAAGCCCGAAGCGGGGCTGGCCCCTGCGCACGGCACCATGGAGCGCTACCGGCTGCAGGAGTGGCTGAATTTCCTGTCCGCCGAAGTTCATAAGGGTTTCATTCCGCTGCTGTACGCTGGCCTGGCCGGCAACTATGTGGAGACCGCCAGGCCCAAGCTGGCGCAGCGCTACGCCTGGATCGACGCACAGCTGGCGGGCCGCGATTTTCTGATGGGGGCGCAGTTCACTGTGGCCGATGCCTATCTGTTCGCGCTGACAGGCTGGGGCCAGGCCGCCTGGCTTACCTCCTACTACAAGGCCGGCATTCATTTTGACGGCCTGGGCAATCTGGCCGCATGGTATGAACGGCTGCGCGCACGGCCTTCGGTGCGGCTGGCGCTGGAGCGCGAAGGCCTGGCATAGGGCTGCGTCCGCAGGCTCAGTGCGCGTGCTCGCTGGCGCCTTTCTTCGGCGGCACGGTGAAGCTGACCGTCTGGCTGCCGAGGATCTTGTGGCTGGGGTCCGCGATCTCCAGCAGCACCTTGTGCGGGCCGGGAGTCAGGCCGACCAGGATCAGCGGATCGGCGCTGGTATGGGCCCAGGTGCCTTTCCAGTCGTCGACCGTGACGTGCAGGTGGCCGAGGTGGGGCGACACGGCCACGGCTTCCTTGCCGAACACCGGCAGGATGCGCAGGTTCTCGGTGCGGTGCTGGATGATGACCACGCCGCGCGCCAGCGTGTCCGGCAGCGGCGCGTAGGCGATCAGCTTGGGCGCAGGCTCCGATTCGAGGGGGATCACGGCTGCCGGGCGGCCGGTGTCGGCGCCGCCTGGCGCTGCGGATGCGGCGCCGGTTTGTGCGCTGGCTGCTGCGCTGAATGCGATGGCTGCGGCGGCGAGCGCCAGGCGCTTGGCGAAGGTGGACATGGCGCTTCCTTTCAGGTGAGGGGATGCATCCTATTAGACACCCGGGATGTATCGCCTGCGTGTCAATTTTGCGCCGGCACGGGCAAGGATTGTGTCTGCTCGCCTTGGGATACAAAGCGATACATGCGCGTGGATGGTCAGCGCTGCTTGATGTAGTCGACGAAGGCGCGCAGCGGCGCCGGCACCAGGCGGCGGCCCGGGTAGTAGAGGAAGGGGCCGGAGAACGCCGGCCACCACGGCTCGAGCAGCGGCTCCAGTTCGCCGCTTGCCATGCGCGGGCGCAGCCATTCTTCAAACAGGTAGACGATGCCGCTGCCGGCAACGGCGGCCGCCACCACCAGCTCCGCCGCACCGGAGCGCTCCACCAGCAGCGGGCCGCTGACGTCGATTTTCAGCGCTTCGCCGGCGCGCTCGAATGCCCATGGCTGCGCGGAACGGCCGCCGAAACGCATGCGCAGGCAATCGTGCTCCAGTAGCTGGCTGGGGTGATCCGGGCGTCCGCGCCGCGCGAGATAGGCGGGGGCGGCCGCAGCGGCGAAGCGCTGCGCGCGCGGGCCGATGGGCACCGCGATCATGTCCTGCTCCAGGCGTTCGTCGTAGCGGATGCCGGCGTCGCAGCCGGCGGCCAGTACGTCGACCAGGCTTTCCTCGGCGATGATTTCCAGCTGGATGTCCGGATAGGCGGCCAGGAAGCCCGGCACGATGGATGGCAGCACCAGCCGCGTCGCGCTGATCGGGACATTGAGTCTGAGCTTGCCTGCCGGGCGGCCGCGGAAGTCGTTCACCGCGTCGAGCGCCGATTCGACTTCAGTGAGTGCCGGGCCGAGGCGCTCCAGCAGGCGCAGGCCCGCTTCGGTGGGCGCCACACTGCGGGTGGTGCGGTTCAGCAGCCGCACGCCCAGTTGCGCTTCCAGCCGCCGCACCGCCTCGCTCAGGCCGGACGCGCTGACGCCGCTGCTCCGCGCGCTGTCGCGGAAGCCCTTGGCGCGCGCCACGGCGATGAAAGCACTCAGGTCACCCAGGTCGATCTTCATTGTGCGAAATTTTGTACAGGTTGTACTAATTATATAGACTTATCGAACGGCATAGCCGTGCCTACACTGGAGCCTTCATCAACAAGGAGGTGCAGCATGACTCAGCCATACACTACGTTCCAGCTCGGCAGCCTGGCAGTCCAACGCGTCGGCTATGGGGCGATGCAGTTGGCCGGCCCCGGCGTATATGGTCCGCCGGCGGACAAGGCGGGGGCGCTGGCGGTGTTGCGCGCGGCGCTTGACTCCGGCGTGAACCACATCGACACCAGCGATTTCTACGGTCCCCAGGTGACCAACCAGCTGATCCGCGAAGCCTTGCATCCCTACCGCGCCGGCCTCGTCATCACCACCAAGGTCGGCGCACGCCGGGGCGCGGACGCCTCCTGGCTGCCGGCGTCGTCGCCCGCCGAGCTGGAGCAAGCGGTGCACGACAATCTGCGCAACCTGGGGCTTGACGTGCTGGACGTGGTCAACCTGCGGGTGATGATCGATCCCATGCAGCCGGCCGAAGGGCCGATCGGGGAACAGCTGGCGGTGCTGGCCGGCTTGCAGCAAAAAGGCCTGGTGCGGCACATAGGCCTGAGCAACGTGACTGCGGCGCAGGTGGCGGAAGGGCGGCGCATCTGCGAGATCGTCTGCGTGCAGAACCACTACAACCTGGCGCACCGTGCCGATGACGCCCTGATCGGCGAGCTGGCGCGCGACGGCATAGCCTACGTGCCGTTCTTCCCGCTGGGCGGCTTCTCGCCGCTGCAGTCGGCCACCCTGTCCGATGTCGCCGCGCGCCTGCACGCGTCGCCCAACCAGGTCGCGCTGGCCTGGCTGCTGCGCCGTTCACCCAATATCCTGCTGATTCCGGGTACCAAGTCCCTCATCCACCTGCAGGAAAACCTGGCCGCCGGCGCGCTGCTTCTGCCGGACGATGCAGCCGCGGAACTGGATGGCATGGGCGCGCGGCAGTAAGCCCGGCGGGGCGCTAGGGACGCGCTATGGCCGCCTGGTGGCCAGCGACTGCCAGCCGGCCTTGGGCGACATGTCGGCCAGGTTCCAGTCGCCGGCGACGAAGGCCTTGCGCGTGGGCGCGTAATTGGGATAGCCGGACGACTGCGCTTCGCTGTCGACGATATGGCCCCGGCCTTCGGCCACGTCGGACAGGATCTTGAAGTCGACCGCGTCGCGCTGCCACGGGCGCATGCCGGCGCTGGCGTAGATCGCGCTTTCCAGCCCGTTCGCCGGCAGCGGCGCCAGGCCTGCCGGGAGGTAGGGCTGGCCGGTTGTCAGGATCTTGGCCGTATCGGCGGTGTAGCGGCCCGTCATCGGCAGCGGCTCGCCGTTGGCGTCCACGGCGATGTTGTCCTGCATGAACAGGCTGACGTCGCCCACGCCACCCAGGCTGAACAGCGGCACCTTGGCACCGGTGTCCGGCCCGCCGCGCAGCACATTGCCGATGATGGTGACGGCGCCGGTGCGCGGCGCGCGTTCGCCCCACTCGTGCGCGATCAGGTTGTAGTGCACCGCGCGCTTGCCGGGATTGTGGATCAGGTTGTTGACGAAGGCGACCTTGGCGCCGCCCTTCACCAGCGGGTTGCGTTCCACATTGGAGGTGTACAGGTTGCCGTACAGGAGTATCTGTTCGGCGTTGTCGTGGATCAGCGTGCCTTTTGAATGCTCGCCTTTGGCGTGCGTGGAGTCGCGCAATCCTTCGGCGATGATGTTGTGGCTGTAGGTGACGCGGCGCGAAGTGTGGTTTGGCCAGTCGTCCGGCCCATTGCCGTTGAAGCGCGGGCCGGAGGCGGACAGGTTTTCGTCGGTGGCCCAGCTGAAACTGCAATGGTCGACGATAAGGTTGCTGGCGCCGCTGGCCGACAGGCCGTCGGCTTCCCAGCCGCCTTTTTTCGGCTTGCCGTTTTCGCCGGGGCGCACGGCGATGTGCTGCACGATCACGTCGTTGGTGGACACCGACAGGCCGCCGCGTATCAGCGTGATGCCGGGATGGGGCGCGGTCTGGCCGGCCACCGTCACATAGGGCTTGTTGATGCGCAGGGTCGCGCCTTGCAGGTCGATCACCCCGCCTACTTCGAACACGATGATGCGGGCGCCGTCGGTGGCCAGCGCGGCGGCCAGCGAGCCTTCGCCGCCGGCGTTCAGGTTGCTGACGCGGACGATGGCGCCGCCGGCGCCGCCCCTGGTGTCGACGGCCCAGCCGCGCACGTCGATGGCGGCGCGGTCCATGGCCGGAGCCGGGGTGGCGGCGGCGACAGGCAGGGCATACAGGCAGCAGGCTGCGACGAGGACGGCCAGGGTGCGGGCAACGCGGGCAACAGGCAGCTTCATGGATATGAGGTTCAAGGCAGGGCGCGATAGACGAGGTTGCTGAAACGGACTTTACCTTTGCCGGACGCATAGATGGCCGGACGCAAGCTCATGAAGCCGTAGGCGACGTTGTGGTTATAGCCGGACACTTCCATCTGCACCCCGTACTTGTGCCAGGTCTTGCCCTGGTCGATGCTGGTGTGGATGGTCATGATGTGGCGGTCGTTGGTGACGCGCATGCGTAGCTTGTTGGCCATGCCGGCCGGCTTCTCGCCGCGCGGCTGGTCCATGCCGTAGCGGTGCAGGATGAAGGCGCCCTTATTGACGCCGACGCCGGCGTACAGCTTGTCGTTGTAGAACAGCAGGGCGCCGGCTTGTGCGCCTTCGTCGAAGTCGATGTCCACCTCGAACTGGTAGGCCTGGTCGCCAGCCAGGAAAGTGAGCGGCGAGCTGTTGGCGGGCGAGCTGCCTTTCGCTTCCAGCTCCAGTACGCCGTCGCGGTAGCGCACGCGCTGGTTCTCGTCGATGCCGCCACGGAAGAAGCTCCATTGCAGGCCGAATTTGTTGGTCGAGAAATCGTCCGACAGGGCCATGCCATGCGGTACCGCGCTGCCGCCGGCAGGTTTGGGGATGGGCTTGCCGGCGTCGTGTTCGGAGGCCTTGAACCAGCCGTCTTCGGTCCACACGATGGGCGCCAGCAGGGCCTGGCGGCCGAGGGCGTGGAAGCCGTTCTCGTAGCCGTGGTACATCATGTACCAGCCCGATTTGCCCGGCCCTTCGACCAGCGTGGCATGGCCTTTGGACCACCATTTCTCGGCCGCCGATTCGGTGCGGATAATGGGGTTGTAGGGCGAGTTCTCCCAAGGCCCATGGATCGATTTCGAGCGCGCCGACACCACCATGTGGCCGGTGGGCGGGCCGGCGGTGCCGCCCAGGGCCAGTGTCATGTAGTAGTAGTCGCCGTGGCGCGTCATCTTCGGACCTTCCTGCGCGTAGCCTTCGACGTCCCAGTGCTCTGGGTATTTCCAGCCGTCGTAGACGTGCTGCATGGGGCCGACTATCTTCAGGCCGTCATCGGACAGCTGCACGCGGTCGCCGTGCGACAGGAACAGGTAGCGCTTGCCGTCCTCGCCGACGATGTGGCCGGGGTCGATGCGTGTATTGCCCAGCGCGACCGGTTCGGACCAGGGGCCGCGTATATCGTCGGCGTGGACCACGTAGATGTTGTTATTGCCGGGCAGCTTGGCTGGGATGTACAGGTAGTAGCGGCCCTTGTGCTTGGTCAGTTCCGGCGCCCACACGCTGCCTATGTACTTCTTCAGCGCGCTGCCGATCGGCTCCCAGTTGACCAGGTCGCGCGAATGCCAGATGGTCAGGCCGGGATAGGCCTCGAACGACGAGAAGGTCATGTAGTAGTCGTCGCCGTCCTTGAGCACGCTCGGGTCGGGATGGTCGCCGGCCATGATGGGGTTCAGGTAAGTGCCGTTGCCCAGGTCGGCCTTGCGCTGCTGTTCGATGCCCCGGGCCCAGTCCTGGCAGTGGCGCAGGAAGGGATTGCCCAGCTCCTTGGTGCAGGTTGCTGCGCCTTGCGCTGCGGCGAATGATACGGCGGGGGCCGACAAGGCCAGGAGGACGGCTGCTAAACGCATATGCTTGATTCCATGTGGATGTTCGTGAAAATGCCGGGACGGCCCGGGCTGGCGGTGTGCCCGGTGCGCGGGGGCGCCTATTGCTCCATGACAGAGGCGGCCATCAGCACACCCATATAGCCGTGCGCATGGTGCTTGCCTTGCGCTACCGGCACGCTGACCGGGCGGATCGCCATGTAGGCTTCGTAGTCCTTTTGCACCCCCATGCCGGGCGCGACCGAGTGAATTTGCGGTCCGCCATCCTGGAAGCGGCCAACATTGGTCTGCACCGCGTGCCAACCGCGCTGCGCCACGGCGGCGTAGGCCGGATCGAGCAGTTGCAGGTTGACGCCTTTTTGCAGCGCATACACCATCATGCCGCTGCCGCTGGTTTCCGGGAAATTCCCGGCCCCGGCCGGGACGTCGAGCACGTCGTACCAGAAGCCATCGACGTGCTGGGCGGTCTTGATGCCCTGGGCCAGGTTTTGGAACAGGAACAGCAGCTTGCCGTATTGCGGATGGGCGGGCGGGAGGTATTCGAGAACATCGACCAGCGCCATCGAGTACCAGCCCGACGCGCGCGACCAGAACTGCGAGGAGTTGCCGGTGATCGGGTGCGCCCACGGCTGCTCCTTGCCCCAGTCCCAGCCGTGGTAGGCCAGCTTATGGCGCTGGTCGAAGGAACTGGCGGACACCATCAGGATCTGGCTGGCGGCCAGGTCGAGCAAGGCCGGCTCCTTGGCAACCAGGCCGTAGCGCACCAGGAAGGGGTAGGCCATGTACAAGCCGTCCACCGTCATCACGTTCTTGTAGCGAGGCTCGCTTTTGTGCCAGTAGCCGCCGTGCGGCGTGCGCATGAACGTCGAAGGCTTGGCCGCCGTGCCCAGCATCATGTCGCGCATAGTCTTGGCGGCTTGCAGGTATTTTTTGTCGCCCGTCTCCTCGTATAGGAACAGGCACAGCACGCCTGGATGCATGCCGTCCATGCTGGCGTGCAGCGCCTTGATGCTGCCGTCGCTCTTGATGAACCGATCAGCGAAGGCCTGGATGTACTGGAGGTAGGCCTTGTCGCCCGTACGCCTGTAGATTTTCTCCATACCGTGCAGGACTACGCTGTTCGCGTGGTCCCAGCCATTGTTTCCCATGGCATCGATGGTGGGCGAGTAGCGCTGCATGATGGCGTTCGACACCTCCACCCCGAGCGGCGCCGCAGCATGGGCTGAATATGCAAACAGCAGGCCGAGGAATGCGGAGGAAATCAGGCGGTGCAGGGGCGGGCGGGGCGAGGCAAGTGGCATGGCGCGGTTCCTCCGGATAGGAGTTCGAGTATGCCATAGGGAAAATGTGATTGGCTAGTCCAGTTTTGCATTTGGTCAGGCCAAATGATCGTTTGACGGAGGCTGGGGAAAAAATCCGGATGTAGCTGATCAGTATAAGCGCGGCGGCCCGCATTCCCACGCGACCGGATCTCAGGATTTGCGCGCCCGGCAGGCAAAATATAGCCCGCTGTCCCGAATCGCCAGCTTGACACCAAACCTACTAGAAGGTAGGCTCTCGTCCATGAACAAACTCTCCACCACTGCAGACGATATTTTGGCCTGCACGCGCAAGCTGATTGTCGCTCGCGGGTATAAGGGCTTCAGCTACGCCGATATCGCCGATGTGGTGGGCATACGCAAGGCCAGCATCCATCACCACTTTCCCAGTAAAGTCGATCTGGCGAAGACGCTCATCAGCCAGTATCGGAAGGAAACGGAAGAGGGAGTCAAGAACCTTGAGCACGGCATCCCGCATCCGCTGGAACAGCTGCGCGCGTATATCCAGTACTGGAAAACGTGCATCGGCGATGCCAGCGCGCCTTTCTGCATCTGCGCCTTGCTGGCCAGCGAACTGCCCGTCCTGCCGGACGAAGTGGCGCTGGAAATCCGCGCGTATTTTCGTTTTCTGTCGGGATGGCTGACTTCCCTGCTTGACCGCGGCGTGCAGCAGGACGTCATCTCGCTGCGCCATGCGCCGCGCGTCGAGGCGGAAGCTTTTATGGCGACAGTGCATGGCGCAATGCTGTCGGCGCGCGCTTACGGTGATGCTGGTATCTTCGGCGCCATCATGGATGCGCAACTGGAGCGCATCTCGGCAAAGGGCTGATTGTCAGATCGGCGCTTTTTTTTACAATAGTGCCTACCAACTGGTAGGTAGATTCTATATTAAAGGAACACTTCAATGGAAAACTCGCATGCAGTGCAGGCTCAAGCTGGCGACGAAAGCTGGCTAACGACGTACTACTTCGCCCGGGCAGCGGTTGCATTTGCCTGGGTGCTTGCTGCCGTCGGCCTGGCAACACACTCGGCCGGCATCGCGGCCTTCCTGCTGGTTGTCTATCCCCTTTGGGACGCGCTGGCCAACCTGATGGACGGCATGCGCAGTGGCGGCCTCGCCCGCAACCGTACCCAGCTTGCCAACGTCGCGGTCAGCCTGGCGGTGGCCGCCGCAGTTTGGTTTGCGCTGCCGAACATGAATCATGTGCTTGGCGTGTTCGGCATGTGGGCCATCTTGTCGGGACTGCTGCAACTGGGCACGGCGCTGCGGCGCTGGAAACTGTTCGGCGCGCAATGGGCGATGGTGCTCAGCGGCGCGCAGTCGGCGCTTGCCGGCGCTTTCTTCATTTACCAGGCGCAGACCTCCACCGTGCCGTCCATCGCCACCGTCACCGGCTATGCGGGATTCGGCGCGTTCTACTTCCTGGTTTCTGCACTGTCGTTGAAACTCGCGGCCCGGCGCCGGAAGGGCTAGTCACAGGGGACTGTGTTTCCGTTCGTGATAAATTGTGCAAGAAATGCCGCGCGAACCGGGAGAACAGCATGACCGCCGACGAGATCATCGAACAGCTCAAGCCGCTTGGCCGCGATTCCTACAAGAACGTACTGCTCAAGCACGGCGTGCAGGAGCCGCTGCTGGGCGTCAAGATCGAGGACTTGAAGGTCTTTCAGAAGAAAATCAAAAAAGACTACCAGCTGGCGCTGGACCTGTATGACAGCGGCATCTACGACGCCCGCTACCTGGCCGGCCTGGTCGCGGACGACCGCGCCATGAGCCGCGCCGACCTGCAGCACTGGGCCGACACCTCCAGCTGCCTGGCCACCAGTGAATACACGGTGGCGTGGGTGGCGAGCGAAAGCTTGCACGGGCGCGAGCTGGCGTTGGCGTGGATTGTATCCAAGGAGGAAAAAATCGCCACAGCCGGCTGGGCCACCCTGAGCGGGCTGGTGGCCATCACCGACGACGGCAAGCTGGATCTGGAAGAGCTCAGGCATTTACTGATGCGCGTGCAGGAGACCATACACCGGCAGCCGAACCGGGTGCGGTATGTGATGAATGGCTTTGTAATTGCGGTGGGCAGCTACGTGGCGCCGCTGAGCGCGCTGGCCGAGCAGGTGGGCAGGGCACTCGGCACCGTCACCGTGGAAATGGGCGATACCGCGTGCAAGGTGCCGTCGGCGCCGGAGTACATCGACAACGTCCGGCAGCGCGGCGCTCTGGGCAAGAAGCGCAAGACCATCAAGTGCTGAGCCAGGGCTAACCTCTCTCGGGCTGCGGCTGGCCTTCAATCCGGAAGCGCCTGAAGAATTTGCATCTTCGGCTCACGCCGCGTGGATCGGAAAAGAAGGGAAGGGCCAATTCCCGCTCGCCGAGCAGCACCATGCGCCAGGTGATGCCGCCGATGAAGCGAAACGTCAGCGTATTCGGCGGCTGCAGGTTCAGTTCGGCAAAGGTGCCGGTGGCATACATCCCACCGAGCACGGCAGCATCGACCAATGTCATATCGGCGTCGAACATATAAATGCGCAGCATGTCTTCGAAGGGGATGTCGTCGGTGAAGAACGCGATGCGGCAGCCTCGCCACTCCACTGCCGCCTCCAGCACCGCGCCGTCCACGATCAGCCCGGCCGGTTTGCCGTCCAGAAGCAGTTCGGAAGTCGCCAACTTCTTATCCGTGTAGGGCGACGCCAGCCGTGCCGTGAATTCGGCGGTCGAGAGTAGTCTCACGAGTTTTCCCTACCATATAAAGCCAGCGCCGAAGGCCGCCAGTGCGCCCCCGGCAAATGCGCCGATTGTCACACATACCGGAGCGCCCTGGCCGCACGCCAAGCCAGCGAGAGCGCCAGCCGCTACGCTTCCGCCGATTCCCGCAGTGGTGGTGAGCACCTCCCGCTTGACCGCAGTGGACGTGTTGCGAGCGGTGAGAACGTTGTACGTCGATAGTGCTAATGACAGCAAAATGACGCTACTGCCCAGGTATGACAAGCGCTGAACATTGCGTGTGACCGTGGGTTGAGACCTGCCGGCCGCAGCCACAATTTCGGCAAATGCGCGGTTTTGCTTTGACGGGGTAAGCTGGGTGAAGGCAGTATTGTCCGACATGACCTTTATCTCGCGCGCGTAAATTCGGCGGGCGGTGGAATCAATTTCCAGGTGCATCCCTACACGGGCTGCGCTCGCCTCTAGTGATTTGATCGCGTTTTCGAATGCGTCGTCGGACCGCTGCATGGTAGGCTCCTGTCAAAGGTGTCTGGCGAGAGTACTGCGCTGCAGGCTGAGGGTATTTGAAGCAGCGCAAAATTTTTGACGGGGGCGGTCTACTCGAATCAAGAGCATCAGAGAGCGACCAGAAACAAAAAAGCCCACGAACCGAAATTCGTGGGCTTCCTTGATAATTCTTGGTAGGCCGTGCGGGATTCGAACCTGCGACCAACGGATTA
>NZ_BAAKJE010000254.1:0-208 GCF_059704565.1 Massilia sp. NBRC 108631 | reverse complement strand
TGACTGGGGTGAAGTCGTAACAAGGTAGCCGTATCGGAAGGTGCGGCTGGATCACCTCCTTTCTAGAGTATGGCGCCACGCCAAACGCTCACACTTATCGGCTGTTTTTAAAGAGAACGTTTTCTGGGGCTGTAGCTCAGCTGGTTAGAGCACCGTGTTGATAACGCGGGGGTCGTTGGTTCGAGTCCAACCAGCCCTACCAGTTTTA
>NZ_BAAKJE010000253.1:0-8948 GCF_059704565.1 Massilia sp. NBRC 108631 | reverse complement strand
CCGCGCCAGGAAGGGCCGGGGCGGGCGGCGTGTAGTCGAGTGCGCGCGCTGCCTGGTCGTAGTCCTCGCCGCTGGCGTAGCCGATGCCGACCACCGCAGGCGGCGCCTGGCCGGTGACCTTGCTGCGCCGTTCCACGGTACGGGCCATCAGCGCCAGGGCTGGAAACGACGCGTTGCCGTCCAGCGCATAGATCACCGGATGCCCGCCCGGCGGCGGCGCCGATTCCGGCACGCTGACGAAGATGCGGTAGCGCTGGCCCGTATTGGTGGAGACGATGTCGCGCTCCAGCGCCTGCGGCATGCGCGCCGTGGCCCACTGTGCCTCGGCGCGCGCGTGCGCCAGCGGCTGGATCAGCAGGGCCGCGCCCAGCAAGTAGCGCAGCGCCATCATTTCAGGTCCACCGACGCGGCCAGCTTGAACGCGCGCGCGCCGCCTTGCGTGACGAAGCCGTCGTTGAACAGGCCGGCCCAGTAGCTCTTGTCGGCCAGGTTCTCCACGCTGGCGCGCAGCTGCACCGCGTGGTCCAGCACGCGCGCGCCGTAGCGGGCGCCCAGGTCGAAGCGCGTCCAGCCGCCGATGCGCTGCGTGTTGGTGGAGTTGACGAACTGCTCGCCGGTGTAGATGGCGCGCGCGCTCAGCACCAGCGCCGGCACGGCAGGCAGGCTCCACTCGGTGCCCACGTTGGCTTTCCATTTCGGCGTGCCGAAGGCGCTCTTGCCGCTGACGGCGGGGTTGGCCGCATGCGTCATCCTGCCCTGCGTGTAGGCGGCGCCGCCCAGCAGCGTGAACTGTTTGCCCAACTGGCCGAACAGGTTCCATTCCACGCCCCGGTTGCGCTGCTCGCCGTCGTTGTCGTAGGTGTTGGCGGCCACGTTCTTGATCATGCTGGGACGCTTGATCTGGAAGGCGCTGACGGTGTTGCCGAAATCGCCGCCGTCCCACTTCACGCCCGCTTCCACCTGCTTGCTGCGGTAGGGCGCGAACACTTCGCCGAAGTTTTTCGCGGTCTGGTCGCTAACGGTGTCGCCCTGGCTCAGGCCTTCGATCGCATTGGCGTACAGGGAAATGGACGGGCCCCACGGCTTGACCACCAGGCCGACGGCGGGCGTGACGGCGTTCTTGTCATAGTTCGAGGCGGGCGCGCCGGTGTTGGCGTTGAAGGTCTTGCTCAGCACACGCTGCCGGCGGGCGCCCAGCGTCAGCAGCACCGCATCCTGGGCGAAGGACAGCGTGTCGGCCAGCGCCCAGCTGTCCAGTTTTGCCTCGCCTGTCTTGGGCACGTTCACCGGCGCCGGCGCCAGTGCGGGCGTGGCGGGATTGTAGATGTTGGACTTGTAGTCCGCGCTGATGCTGGGGTTGGCGCGGCGCGTGTCGTACTCCAGCACGGTGTAGCTGGCCACCGCCTGGTGGCGCACGGCGCCGGTGCTGAAGCGGGCGCGCAGGCCCGCCTCGGCCGAGTCGGTGTCGGTGGCGCCGGCCTGGTGGAAGGTGGTGCCCACATAGTCGCCCGCTGCGTTGCGGATCGACGCGCGCGTGCCGTTGATGTAGCCCGAGTAGCGGTAGCGCAGCTGGCCGGCTGCGGCGTAGGCGGTGACATGGTCGTTGAAATCGTAGCCGGCGCGCAGCAGCACGGCGCGGTTATCGAGCTTGCCGTAGATGCCGCGCAGCAGATTGGTGCCGGCCTTGGGCGGGGCGATCACGCCGGTGGCGGGAAAGGACGCCATCCACGCGCTGCCGTTGCGGATGTCCTCCTTGTCAGAATAGGCGTCGAGCGAGGCGGTGAGCTGTTCGCCACGGTAGTCCAGCGCCATCGAAGCCAGCTTGCGCTCCTTCTTCTGCGCGTCCACCCCGGCCTCGCCGTCGCGGTAGGCGCCGTTCACGCGCACGCCGAAACGGTTTTTCTCGCCGAAGCGCCGGCCGGCGTCCAGGTGCAGGCCGAACTGGGAATCGGAGGTGTAGTCGGTGGTCAGGCGCAACAGCGGCTTGTCGGCCGCGCGCTTGGGCAGCAGGTTGATCACGCCGCCCACCGCGCCTTGCGGCGACATGCCGCTCAGCAGCGCGCCCGGGCCTTTCAGCACTTCCACCCGTTCGATGAATTCGGTGGGCGCGTGGCCGTAGGGCGACAGGCCATACAAGCCGTTGTAGGCCAGGCCCTCGCCGTTGATTTCAAAGCCGCGGATGCTGAAGTTTTCGTAGATGTGGCCGTCGGACGTGGTGAAGCGCACCGACGGGTCGTTCAGCAGCACGGCGCCCACGGTGGACGCCTGCTGGTCCTCAATCAGCTTGGCGGTATAGCTGGTGAGGTTGAAGGGGGCGTCCATGGTGCTGGTGCTGCCCAGGATGCCGAGCTGGCCGCCGCGCGCCACCTGGCCGCCGGCGTAGCTGGCGGGCAGTTCGTCCGGCAGCAGGCCGCCGGTCACGCTCACCGCGTCCATCACCTGCTCGCCGCCGCGCAGCGCCGCTGCGGCGGCGCCGCTGCCGCCGGCCGGCTTTGCCTGCAGCACGTAGCCGGCGCTGGTTTTGCCGATGGCGTACTGGCTGTCGCGCAGCAGCGCGTTGAAGCCCGCCTCCACGCTGTAGCTGCCTTTCAGGCCGGCGCTGCGCAGGCCTTGCAGCTTGCCGGCGTCCATCGCGACGGCCACGCCGGCTTGCTGCGCAAAGCGGGTCAGGGCGTCCGCCAGCGGACCGGCTGGAATGTCGTACTGGGCGGCGGTGCTTTGCGCCATGGCGGCGCTGCCGGCGGCGGCAGCGGCGGCGCCCAGCGCAAGGTGGATGGCAAGAGTCAGGGGGGCGATGCGAAGCGTGGACATTCAGGATTCCTTTTTTCTTGGTAGTCAAATTGCATACACAGACCTTGACGCGCGAAAAATGGAAACCGGAACCCTTCGGGCAAATTATTTTGGCGGGGCGCCTGCCGGCGCATCGACCAGCACCAGGTACGGGGTGACGGTGCGCACGCGCAGCGCCGGGAAGCTGTTCAGCAGCAGGTGCAGGGCGCGGCCGGTGTCGTCCAGCGGCAGCACGGCGGAGACGTTGATGGCGGCGATCTGTTCGCGGTTGTAGCGGATCATGCCGGGCCGGTGGCGCGCCAGCTCGTCCAGCACCTCGGCCAGCGGACGGTTGCGCACCACCAGCTGGTGGTTCTTCCAGGCGTCGTCCACGCTGCCGGGATCGATGGCGGTGGCCGTGCCCACGGCACTGTGGCCGATGCGCACGCGCTGGCCGGCCGTCACCTGCTGCGCGTCGCTGTTGCCGGCGGCGATCTGGCCGGCGCTGAGCACTGCCGTCCCCGATTCCAGCATGGTCAGCTCGGTGCCGCCGCTGCCGTTCGTCCTGCGCACGGTAAAGCGCGTGCCCAGCGCGCGGATGCTGCCTTCGGCCGTGCGGACCACGAAGGGCCGGGCCGGGTCGCGCGCCACGTCCACCAGGATTTCGCCCTGCAGCAGTTCCACCGTGCGTTGGCCGGCGTCGAAATGCAGCCGCACGGCGCTGCCGCTGTTGAGCGTCACGGCGCTGCCGTCGGCCAGCGTGGTGCGGCGCCATTCTCCGGCGCCGCTGCGCAGGTCGGCCAGCAGCGCTTGCGGCCCGTAGCCCTGCATGCCCAGCCAGGCCGCGGCCAGCGCGGGGAGGGCGATGGCCAGCGCGGCGGAGATGCGGAGCACTTGCCGCACTTGCCGTGACTGGCGGGCATGGCCGCCTTGCGGGACCGGCGGGGCGTGGTCCGCCTTGGGATTCGAGGCTATGCCGTCCGCGCCTATGCCGGAGCCCGCGCCGCCGGCTGGCGCGATGGCCGCGCGCAAGGCGGCGCGCGCAGGCTGCGTGGGCAGCACGCCGAGCAAACCTTCCAGGCGCGCGGCGGCGGCGGCGTGCTGCGGGTCGGCCCGCTTCCAGGCGTCGAAACCCGCCCGCGCGCAGGCGCGGTCAACGGCGTCGTCCGCGCTCAGCGCCACGATCCAGGCGGCCGCCTGGCCGGCAACGCTGCCGCTCATGCCTGCGCCAGCTCGTCGCAGCGCAGCAGCGCCTGGACCAGGTATTTCTGCACCATGCGGGTGGACACGCCCAGCTGAGCCGCAATGGCGGCGTGCGTCATGCCATCCAGGTAGTGCAGCACAAAGGCCTCGCGCGGCTTGTCGGCCAGCCCCGCCAGCGCGGCCGCGATGCGCTCCAGCGCCTGCACCGCCTGCATGATCTCCTCGGGCGACGGGTAGCTGGGCATGTGCCCTGCCAGCAGCGCCAGTTCGGCCATATAAGCCTGGTCTATGGTCTGGCGCCGGCTGCGGTCGATCAGCAGGCGCTTGGCGGTGGTGGTCAGATAGGCGCGCGGCTCGAGCACGCCAGCCAGCGTTTTGTTGGCCGCCACGATGCGCAGAAAGGTATCCTGCGCCACGTCCGCCGCGTTCTCCGCGCAACCCAGCTTGCGGCGCAGCCAGCCGTACAGCCAGCCATGATGGGCGCTATAGAGCGCGCTCATTTCCTGCTGCAATGGCGTGGTGGCGAAGGTCATGGAGTCAAATGCAAATAAGAACTATTCTCATTCTATGCCATTTGTGACTTTGTTTGCAACCGCTGGGCGGGGGCGGGCGCGGAAGCGTTGTCATACAACTGCTATAATCAAGGCTGACCACCAATCCGCCCAGCCATGAACGACATCGCCGCCGCCACCGCCCTGCAGCCTCCCAAGAAGCGCCACCGCAACCTCGCGCAGGGCGTGGTGGAGAGCATTACCGCCAGCATCACGGGCGGGCAGCTCAAGCCGGGCGACAAATTGCCGACCGAGTCCGTCATCATGGAGATGCACGGCGTGAGCCGCACCGTGGTGCGCGAAGCGATCTCGCATCTGCAGGCCGCCGGCCTGGTGCAGACCAAGCACGGTATCGGCACCTTCGTGCTGGAGCCGCAGCCGGCTGCGCTGCGCATCTCGCCGGACACCGTGCGCACCATCGGCGACGTGCTGGCCATCCTCGAGCTGCGCATCAGCCTGGAAACCGAAGCGGCCTGGCTGGCCGCCGCCCGCCGCAGCGAGGCGCAGCTGGCCGCCATGGGCGAGGCGCTGCAGCGCATCCTGGACGGCGGCTCGGTGGAGGCGGACGTGCAGTTCCACCTGCTGATCGCGCAAGCGACCAACAACCGCTATTTCGTCGACATCCTGACCGACCTGGGCACCACCATCATCCCGCGCGCGCGCGTCAATTCGGCCCAGCTGGCGCACGACGACCCGGCCCACTACCTGGAACGCGTGAACCGCGAGCACGAGAACATCTACAACGCCATTGCGCGCCAGGACCAGGAAGGAGCGCGCGCCGCCATGCGTACGCACCTGAGCAATAGCCGCGAACGCCTGCGGCGCGCCCAGCAGGAAGTCAGCCCTGTCAATGTTTCCTAAAGGATAAAGACTAAAAAGCCACACCAAAACGCTTGCCCGACTTCGATTATAGTTGTACGATGTCATACAACAAGTCGGCGCTGTGCCGCTTTTAGTCCACACTGGAGAAGACATGCAACCTAATGACCTTAAAACCATCCTCTCGTCCGGCCTGCTGTCCTTCCCGGTCACCGACTTCGACGCACAGGGCAACTTCCGCGCCGACACCTACGCCAAGCGCCTGGAATGGCTGGCACCGTACGGCGCCAGCGCGCTGTTCGCCGCCGGCGGCACCGGCGAGTTCTTCTCGCTGACCCCGAACGAATACACCGACGTCATCAAGACCGCCGTCGACACCTGCAAAGGCAAAGTGCCTATCCTGGCCGGCGCCGGCGGCTCCACCCGCGCCGCCATTGGCTACGCGCAGGAAGCCGAGCGCCTGGGCGCGCAAGGCGTGCTGCTGCTGCCGCACTACCTGACCGAAGCGAGCCAGGACGGCCTGATGCGCCACGTGGAAGAAGTGTGCGCCTCGGTGGACTTCGGCGTAGTGGTCTACAATCGCAACGTGTGCCGCCTGAACGCCGACTCGCTGGAAAAGCTGGCCGACCGCTGCCCTAACCTGATCGGCTTCAAGGACGGTCTGGGCGACATCGAACTGATGATGCAAATCTGGCGCCGCATGGGCGACCGCTTCAGCTACCTGGGCGGCCTGCCGACCGCGGAAGTCTACGCCGCTGCCTACAAGGCGCTGGGCGTGCCGGTGTACTCGTCGGCCGTGTTCAACTTCATGCCGAAGCTGGCCATGGACTTCTACCACGCTGTTGCCAACGACGATCACGCTGCGCAGAACAAGATGCTGGACGAGTTCTTCCTGCCATACCTGGAGATCCGCAACCGCAAATCGGGCTACGCAGTCTCGATCGTCAAGGCCGGCGCCAAGATCGCAGGTTACGACGCCGGTCCGGTGCGCGCACCGCTGACCGATCTGACCGAAGAAGAATGTGCAATGCTGGAAAAACTGATGCGCGCACAGGGCGCGCAATAATCTAAGGAGTAGTTATGCAAATATCCGGTGAAATGATTATCGGCCGTAACGTGGTACGCGGCCAGGAAGGCACGGTCAAGGCGATCGACCCTTCCCGCAACGAGCAAATCGAGCCGGCCTTCGGGCTGGGTGGCGAAGCCGAGCTGCAGCAGGCTTGCGCGCTGGCCGAACAGGCGTTCGACCGTTATCGTGAAACCGGATTGGAGCAGCGCGCCCGCTTCCTGGAAACCATCGCCGACCGCATCATGGACATCGGTCCTGCGCTGATCGAACGCGCGATGCAGGAAACCGGCCTGCCGCAAGCCCGCCTGGAAGGCGAGCGCGGCCGCACCTGCAACCAGCTGCGCCTGTTCGCCAAGGTCGTGCGCGACGGCCGCTTCCTGTCCGCCACGCTGGACTCGAAGCTGCCGGAGCGCACCCCGCCGCGCTCGGACATCCGCCTGCGCAAGATTGGCCTGGGCCCGGTCGCCGTGTTCGGCGCCAGCAACTTCCCGCTGGCCTTCTCGGTGGCCGGCGGCGACACCGCCTCCGCACTGGCGGCCGGCTGCCCCGTGGTAGTCAAGGCGCACTCGGCGCACCTGGGCACCTCCGAACTGGTGGCCCGCGCCGTGCAGAAAGCGGCCATCGAATGCGACATGCCTGAAGGCGTGTTCTCGATGCTGATCGGCTCCGGCCAGAGCGTCGGCCAGAACCTGGTCGCGCACCGCGCCATCAAGGCGGTCGGCTTCACCGGTTCCCGCGCCGGCGGCACCTCGCTGATGCGCACCGCCGCGGCGCGCCACGAGCCGATTCCAGTCTATGCTGAAATGAGCAGTATCAACCCGGTGTTCCTGCTGGCAGGCGCACTGGAAAACACCAAGCTGCCGCAAGCCTTCGTCGATTCGCTCACGCTGGGCGCTGGCCAGTTCTGCACCAACCCTGGCCTGCTGATCGGCGTGGACGGTCCGTTGCTGCAAGCCTTTACCGAAGGCGTGGCCACCGCGCTGTCCGCCAAGGCGCAGCAAACCATGCTGACCCCGGGCATCCACCAGGCTTACTCGTCGGGCGTGGCCAAGCTGGCCGCGATTCCCGGCGTGAAGCTGGTCGGCCAGGGCCAGAGCGGCGCGCTGCCGTGCGGCGCGCAGGCTGCGCTGTATGAAGTGGCTGCCGAGACCTTCCTGTCGAACCCTGATCTGGAAGGCGAAATCTTCGGACCTGCCTCGCTGCTGATCCGCTGCCGCAATGAAGACGAAGTGGTGCGCGTGGCAGAACACCTGGAAGGCCAGCTGACCGCAGCCGTGCACGCCACCGCCGCCGACCTGGCCTTTGCCAAGCGCCTGCTGCCTACGCTGGAGCGCAAGGCCGGCCGCGTGCTGTTCAACGGCTTCGGCACCGGCGTGGAAGTGTCGCACGCCATGGTGCATGGCGGCCCGTTCCCGTCCACCTCGGACAGCCGCAGCACCTCCGTTGGCGCCTCCGCCATCGACCGTTTCCTGCGTCCGGTGAGCTACCAGGACGTGCCGGCCGAACTGCTGGCTGCCGAGCTGGCCGACGGCAATCCGCTGGCCATCCCGCGCGTGGAAAACGGCGACCTGGTATGGAACGCGTAAGCGATATCCAATGCAAGGTAGGTGAAAGCCCGGTCTGGGATGCGCACAGCGCGGCCTGGTACTGGGTGGACATCGTCGGCAAGCGCGTGTGGCGTCTGGACGGCGCAGGCGGCGGCAGTGGCGCGCTGCGCAGCTGGACCACCTCCGAGATGGTGGCGTGCATCGCGCCCAAGGAAAGCGGCGGGCTGATAGCGGGCATGGAAACAGGCCTGTTCAGCCTTGAGCTGGGCGAGGGCGAGCAGGCCGGGGAAACCCGGCTGGCGCGTCCCGCCACGCTGGGTGAAGGCATGCGCTGCAACGACGGCCGCACCGACCGCCAGGGGCGTTTCTGGAGCGGCACCATGTTCATGGACATGTCGGCCGCGCGCGCCATCGGCCAGTTGTACAGCTACAGCGCGGAGCAAGGCCTGTCGGCGCCGGTGGTGTCGGAGCTGGTGACGCAGAACGGCCTGGCATGGTCGCCCGACGGGCGCACCATGTACCTGTCCGACTCGCACCCGAGCAGCCGCCTGATCTGGGCGTTCGACTACGACACCGCCAGCGGCGTGCCGTCGAACCGGCGCGTGTTCGCCGATCTGAACCAGCATGTGGGCCGTCCCGACGGCGCTGCGGTGGACGCCGAAGGCGGCTACTGGACCTGTGCCAACGACGCCGGCTGCCTGCTGCGCTTCACGCCGGACGGCAAGTTCGACCGCCGGGTCGACGTCCCGTTCGCCAAGCCCTCCATGTGTGCCTTTGGTGGCGCCGACATGGAAACGCTGCTGGTCACCTCCATCCCCTCTGGCAAGCCGGAAGACGTGGAATGGGGCGGCGCGGTGGTACTGCTGCGGCCCGGAATCAAAGGCGTCGTGGAAACACGGTTCAAAGGATAAACAGAAAGCGCCGAAACATCGGCGCTTTTTTTTTCGCTTCTTGCTTCAGAGTAGCAGCCTGAGCCGCATCCCCCCCAAC
>NZ_BAAKJE010000252.1:0-67221 GCF_059704565.1 Massilia sp. NBRC 108631 | reverse complement strand
CATGCCGGGGCCGGCGTCCAGCGCCAGCACTTCCACGCCCGCGGCGCCGCGGGCCGAGTGCAGCGGGCGCAGCAGGATCTCGCCGTGCCCGGCGTGCTTGAGGATGTTGCTGGCCGCCTCGGTCACCACGATGGCCAGTTCGCCGGCGCGCACCGCGTCCATGCCGGCGCGCGCGCCCAGCTCGGCGGCGGCGCGGCGCACGGCCGCCACGTGGGTGGGGTCGGATACCGGGCAGCACAGCTGCAGCGGATTTAGTATGGTTTCCATTTGGTGATGCTAACGGTAGTGCCGGCGCCGGGCGCCGACGTGATGTCAAACTCGTCCGCCAGCCGCTTGGCGCCGGACAGTCCCAGGCCCATGCCGCCGCCGCTGGTGTAGCCATCGGTGAGGGCGCGGGGAATGTCGTCGATGCCGGGTCCATCGTCCGTGAAAACCAGCTGCAGCCCGCGCCGCATGCCGTTGGCCACGTGCAGCAGGTGCGCTTCGCCGCCGCCGCCGTAGCGCAGCGTGTTGCGCGCCAGCTCGCTGGCCGCCGTCACCATCTTGGTCTGGTCGATCAGGCTGAAGCCCTGCGCCACCAGCTGCTCGCGCACCTGCTGGCGCAGGCGCACCATGTCTTCGTCCAGCCGCAGCGGCACCACCATGGCGCCGGGCGCGGGGGCGTTCATGCGATCTGGCGTTGAAGCAGCAGCACGCCCTTTTCCACGTTGAGCGCGGTTTGCACGCCTTCCAGCTTCAGGCCCAGCTCCACCAGCGTGATGGCCACGGCCGGCTGCATGCCCACCAGCACCGTGTGCGCATCGAGCACGCGCGCCATGGCGGCGGTGTTGCTGATCATGCGGCCGATAAAGGAGTCCACCATGTCCAGCGTGGAAATGTCGATCAGCACGCCGCGCGCGCGGTCCTGCACGATGCGCGAGGTCAGGTCGTCCTGCAAGGTCATGGCCAGCCTGTCGTGCATGTCGACCTGGATAGTCACCAGCAGCAGCTGGCCCATCTTGAGTATCGGGATGCGCTCCATGCCTGCCTCACGCCGCCTGGCCGTAGGTGACCGAGGCGCCCAGCCGCTTCATGGCGGTCTGGAAGGCGTCGGCCAGCGTGGCCTTGGTGGTCACGTCCTCCAGGTTCACGCCCAGGTGGACGATGGTTTGCGCGATCTGCGGGCGGATGCCGCTGATGATGCAGTCGGCCCCCATCAGGCGCGCGGCGGCCACGGTCTTGAGCAAATGCTGCGCCACCAGGGTGTCCACGGTGGGCACGCCGGTGATGTCGATGATGGCGATGGAGGCGCCGGTGTCGATGATCTTCTGCAGCAGGTTTTCCATCACCACCTGGGTGCGGGCGCTGTCGAGGGTGCCGATCAGCGGCAGGGCCAGCACGTCGCGCCACAGTTGCACCACCGGGGTGGACAGTTCCAGCAGCTCCTGCTGCTGGCGCAGGATCACGCCTTCGCGGTTGCGCTGGTATTCCTCGACGGTGTACAGGCCCAGGCGGTCGAACAGGGCGCCGGTGTCGGCCAGCTCCGCGCCCAGCGCGGCGCCGTCGTGGGCCAGCTCGGCGCGCAGGCCGGCGAACAGCGGCTCCTTCAGGGCGAACACGAAGGTGGCCGTCTCGGTGGGCGTGTAGCCCTGGCGCACGCGGGAGGCGGAGATTTCCCTGAGCAGCTGGCGTACTTCGGTCCAGGCCGCGCCGTCGATCTCGTAGCTGGCGCCGGCCGGGGTGGCCTGGATCAGCAGCGGCAGCAGGCGCGCGGCCTGCTGGCGCATCTCGCTTTCGGCGCCTTTGTCGCGGCGCACCGTGCGCGACAGCATGGCGCTGAGCCAGCTCTCCAGCAGCGCCTCCTGGTTTTTGCTGAGGATGTTGGCGAGATGCCCGCTGCTCTGCTTGCTCATGCGTACTCCGCTAAGAATGGATTTAGGAGGAGCCAGTCTAACAGCTAATGTTGAAAATCATGATTAATTTGAAACGAGGCGTGCGGCGCGGAACCGGCAGCGCGCACGCTGCCGGGCCGGGAGGGGGAGGGAGCGGCTTACAGCTTGTAGCTGGCCTGCAGCGAGAAGGTGCGGCCGGCCATCGGCAAGTCGAACGGCAGGGTCAGGCCGGGCGCCACGCTGGGTTCGCGCACGTCGGCGTTGAAGGCGTTGCGCACGGAGGCCGAGAAGTTCCACTGGTTCTTGCCGCGCCGTGTGGACACGGTCAGGTCCAGCGTGCGGTAGTCGGCGATCGGGGCGCGCAGGTCGCCGGCCGGACGCTCGCGGTCCGCCACCCAGTTCAGCTGCGGCGACAAGGTGTAGCCGCCGCCGAACTGCCAGTCCGCGCGGGCGTACACGTGGTGGTGCGGCGCATAGCCGGCATCGCGCTGGGTAGTCTTGTCCACCGAGCGCTGCCAGGCGTAGTTGCCCACCAGGCGCAGGTCGCGGTTCACATTCCAGTTGCCTTCCAGCTCCAGGCCGTGGCCGGTCTGGCTGCCCTGGTTGGCGTAGGTGGAGCCGGTGCCGGCCACCGGGTTGGGCAGCAGGCGGATGATGTCGTCCATGGCGTAGCGGAACAGCGTCAGGTTCACCTGCGCGTCGGCCTGCGCCTGCCAGGCCAGCGCCGCCTCGAGCGTGTGGTCGGTTTCCGGCTTCAGGTTGGGGTTGCCCAGCGCCACCGGATTGGTTTCGCCGTAGGCTTCGTTGAAGGCCGGCGCGCGGAAGGCGCGCCCGTACATCAGCTTGGCGGTCAGGTCGAAGCTGGCGTCCCACACCAGCGCCACGCGCGGATTGGTGGTGCCGCCGAAGTCGGAATAGCGGTCGTGGCGCACGCCCGCCGTCAGGTTCCAGTCCTTGGCCAGGCGCCACTCGTCCTGCAGGTAAAGATAGTCGATGCGGCGCCGGTGCGGGCGCAGGAAGGTGCCTGCGTGGCTGAAATCGGCCACCGAGGGCAGCGGAATCGGGCTGCCGTTCGGCGCGTAGGTGAAGTTGCGGCGCTCGCGCGTGCGGTACAGGTGCAGGTCGTCGTGGCCGGCGCCGATGCGGATGTGGTGGTCGGCGAAGCCGCTGTAGTCGGCGAAGGCGGTGGCGCGCACGTTGCGCTCCCAGGTCTCCGGCGCGCCTATCATGCCGTTCGGGAACAGGCCGGTCGGCAGCCGCGCGCCGGGCGGCAGCAGATAATAGGCCACCGGGATTTCCTGCGAATACTGCTGCGTGCTGACGCTCGCGCCCAAGCCCCAGTCCCTGCTGAACTGCGGGCTGGCCCAGGCCAGGCTGGAGGTGATGCGTTCGCTGCGGCCTTCGCCCACCGGGTCCAGCGCCGAGGCGATGCCGGCGCCGCTTTGCACCTTGTCGCGCAGCTTGTAGCCGAAGCGCGCGCGCCACTGGCCGTAGGCCAGCTCGAGGTTGCCGTCGATGGCGTCGCTGCCGGCGTTCATGGGCCCGGGGGCCAGGCTGGCGCGCGTGCCCAGCAGGGTGTCGTTGCGGGTCTGGCCGTCGGCCGCGATGGTGCCGTCCGGGCCGCCCGTGGTGCCCACGCGGACGAAGGCCGCCACATCGAGCGGACCGAGCTTGCCGCCGTGCTGGAACCAGGCGTCGCGCGTGGACAGCGAGCCGATGCTCGCGCCCACTTCGGTGCCGGCCGCCTCGGCCGGGCCCTTGGTGATGATGTTGATGACGCCGGAGAAGGCGTCCGAGCCGTACAGCGCCGAACCAGGGCCGCGTATGACTTCGATGCGCGAGATGTGCTCGACCGGGAAGTTGCCCCAGAAATTGCCCTTGTTGCCGATGAACAGCGTGGTCACCGGCACGCCGTTCTGCAGCACCAGCAGTTGCGGCGTGAACTGGCTGAAGATGCCGCGCACGATATAGAGGGATGAATAGCTGTTGCCGCCGTGGCCCACGTGCAGGCCGGCCACCGATTCGAGCACCTGGTCCAAGTCGGTGGCGCCCATGGCGGCGATGTCGGACGCCGTGATCACCGACGCCACGGCTGGGGCGCGCCGCAGGGTCTGCAGGCTGCCGGTGGCGATGCTGACGGAGTCGCTGTCGCCGTACACCAAGGTCAGTTCGTCTTCTTCGCTGGGCGGGGCGGCCCAGGCCAGTGCCGCCGGCAGTGTCAAGGCCACCGCCAGGCAGATACGGGTTGCGCGGGAGGACTTCAAAGGCTATCTCCAGATGTCTATTTTTGCCATTGTAGCGTGGGGTTTCGTTGCCATGGGTAAAATCGCCACAAGTGTTGCTAGCCTGCTGCTATGCACGTCCCGGTGCGCTGTTGCGCCCCTTCCAGCTTCGGGGCGCGGCGCCGGCATAGGCCACCCCGCTGCAGGGCGTGGCGAACAGCGTGCCTTCGGGCTTTTCGGCCGCTTCCGCCTGGCACGGCGCCATGCCCGCCACGAAGGACGGCACGCGCAGCAGCTGGTATTCGCGCACGGACAGGCCCATGTCCGCGATCATGGCGGCCTGCAGCGCGGCATAGTTCATGCGCAGCTGCGGGTAGCGCGTGAGCAGCACCGCTTCGATCTCGAAGGCCAGCTTCAGGTGGGGCCCGTCGTGCAGGCCCAGCCGCCTGGCCAAGTCCATGATCCAGGGCAGGCGCTCGTCGGTGGAGTTGATCGGGCGGCCGTAGCCGTAGATCTTGCTGCGTCCGGTTTCGGCCCATACCACGTCGGCCAGGCTGGCGCCGGCCTGCACCTGGGCCAGCGCCGACTGCAGGAAGGCCATGCACATCAGGCCGGCGTGGCCGCCGTACACCTTGGCCTCCGACACCGCCATGCCGGCCACCAGGCCCAGCGCGGCGCTGCTGCGCGCGCTGCCTGCCAGCGCCGCCACGCGGTTGTTCCACAGGCGCGCATCCGGGTAGCTGGTGTGGGTCCACAGCGCCTGCACCATCTCGGCCTGCGCCGTGCTCAGGCGGCGGCCGGTGATGCCGAAGGCGTACAGCTCTATCCACTGCAGGTGGCGCAGGTCGCGGTGCAGGTCGTGGCCGCGGAACACCGCGTGGCTGCCCGGGAAGGCGGCGCCGGCCCGCGTGCGCAGGCGGCCGGCGAACTGCTGCAGCAGGGCCGGACCGCGCGCGGGCGCGGCGGGCTGGTAGTGCAAGGCGGCGCTCATGCGGCCTCCCGCAGCTGCATGGACGGCGTGGCGGCCGGATCGAGCTCCAGTTTATAGAAGGGGAAGTGCTTGAAGCCGGTGCGGCCCTGTTCCAGCGCGTGGGCGGCGGCGCCGGGCAGGCGCAGCAGCAGGTACAGCATCTCGCCCTCGTCGGGGCTGAAGCCGAGGTCGTTGAACACGCAGGCGGCCACGCCGCTGACGGCCAGCGGCAGGCCGACGGCGGCGCGCGCATGGTCTTCGCGGCCGAGCGACACTTGCGCGTGCAGCCAGGCGGTGTAGGGACCGGCGCCCAGCTCGGTCAGCGTGGCCAGCAGCTGGCGCACCGGCAGCGCGGTGCTCACGCCGTGCGGGTCGAAGCCGGGCACGTGGGCGGCCTCGGGCCAGACGTCGACCACGTCCTGGCGGCGGCCGGCAAGATAGGCGGCCCAGGCCGACAGGTCGGGGCCGCAGCTGCGCCACATGGTCATGGCGTCGTGCACTTCGCGCGCGCCGCCGCTGCGGCCGGCGCCCACGGCCAGCGCCGCCATCAGGGCGGAGGCGGCGGACGAGCCGCCCACGCCGGCGCACATGGCCGCGTGCACCGAGGCGTCGCGCGGGCCGGGATTGGCCAGCGCCACGGCCAGCGCTTCAAGCGCGTCGAGCTGCGGGCGGGCCGGCAGTTCGCTGCGCAGCAGCAGCCACAGCATCTCCACCCAGCGCGCGTTGCCCACCATTTCGCCGTACACGTCGTAGCCGCGCAGGCGCGCGCTGCGGGTGGCGAAGGCGTTGTCGGCCTCCGGCGCTTCATCCCAGATGGCGGTGTGGATCAAATCCTTGGGCGAGGGCGCCGGCGCCGCGTGCAGGTTCTGCTGCGCCATCACTCGCCTCCGTTGAGCAGGACCCGCAGGCGGCTGCCCATGGGCGGCACTTCCTCCGGGTCGATCTGGATGTCGAGCAGCGTGGGGCCGGGATAGTTGCAGATGGCCTTGATGTCGAGCGCCTCCAGCTCGGCCGCCGAGCGGATGGTGTGGCCGCGCCCGCCCAGCGCGCGGGCCAGGCCGGCGAAATCAGTTTGCGGCAGGGCGAAGGCGATCGGCTCGCCGCCGCCCAGGCGCTGGCCGTGCTTGACCATGCCCAGCGCCGCGTCGTTAAGAATGACGAACACCACGCACTGCTGCTCGGCCACCGCCACGGACAGCTCCTGGCCGCTCATCAGCATGCTGCCGTCGCCGGTGATGCACACCACCGGCGCCGAGGCGTTGCCGGCCGCCGTGCCGACGGCCGCGCCGATGGCCCAGCCCATGGGGGCGAAGTGGGACGTCAGGCGCAGCCAGCCGCCGGCGCTGCGGCGCTTGCCCAGTTGGCGCGACCGGTCGCTGTTGCCGGCGCGGCGTTCGCCCATGCGGCGGTCGCGCGGCTGCAGGTAGTGGATGGCCCAGGCGGCGCTGCTGCCGGCGTCTGCCAGGAAGCGGGTGCTGGGCGGGAACATGCGGCCCAGCTCCTTCATCAGGCGCTGCGGCTTGATCGGCACCGCGTCGCTGTCGTAGGCGGCCTGGGAGTCGAGCATGGAAGCCGGCTCCCAGCGGTGGCTGGCCAGCTCGCGCTTGTGGCGGCGCTTGGCGCGCGCGGACACGCCCAGGTGGCCCTGGCCCAGCATGGTGGCCTGCTCGTGGGCGATGCCGTCGACCAGGCGCTCGAACACGGCGGCAAGGCTGCCGCGCACGTGCAGGCCGGCCATCGGCGTGCGCGCGAGGTGCTCCTCGCAGTCGCCGACGTGCACCAGGCGGCCATTCAGCAGGCTCTCGCTCCAGCCGCCGGTGTCCCATTCGCCCATGCTGCAGCCGACTGCCAGGATCAGGTCCACCGAGCTCTCGCGCAGGGCCGCGTCGGCCGTGGCGTGGCCGCCGAAGCCGAAGGTGCCGCGGTACAGCGGATGCTGCGGACTGACCATGCCCTTGCCGTCGGTGGTGGTGATGAAGGTGGCGCCCTCCAGGTCGGCGAACTGCAGGATGGAGTGGATGGCGTCGGTGCAGCCGGCGCCGATCAGCATCACCACGTTGCGCGCGCCGGCCAGCAGCGAGCGCAGCTTTTCCACCGCGCCGTCGTCCATCAGGCCGGCCGCGCCATGCAGGGCGGACAGGTCGTAGCTGGGCGCCGGCTGCGGGCTGGCGGCGCGGAACACGTCGGACGGCACGCTCAGGTGCACCGGGCCGGGCGCGCTGCGGGTGGCGTGCTGCAGCGCGGTGACCAGTTTCCATTCCAGCTGGGCGGGGTGGGACACCATGGTGTTGTAGCGCGTGCAGTGGCGGAACATGGCCAGCACGTCGATGCCGGTGCAGGACGATTCCTGCAGCGTCACCTTGCCGAAGGAGGGCAGATTGGGCTGAGCGGTGATGACCAGCACCGGCACGCCGTTGGCGTGGGAGTTGGCCACGGCGGTGAGCATATTGGTGGCGCCCGGGCCGGAGGTGGAGATGCAGACGCCGAGCTTGCCGGTTTCGCGGGCGTAGCCGTCGGCCATGAAGGCGGCGCCGGCCTCGTTGCGCGCCACGATCTGGCTCAGGTTGCCGCCGTTGCGCAGGTTGCGGGCGATGGCGTTGTACAGCGGCTCGATGGCGCCGCCGGGCACGCCGAACACGTAGTCGACCCCCATCTGCTCCAGGTAGGCCACCAGCAGGTCGGCGGTGTCGGTGATGTGCAGGGTGGGATTGGCGGCGGCAGGGCGTGACGTCTCCTGTCGTTCAAACTCGACATTGTCAAACATATAAGCTCCTAATATGGGCGAAATCGGCTTGTCCGATAAGCCGATATTAACTAGCAAGATTGCAACGTTGAGTGCTCAAATGCAATAAATGTTGCAGTGCGAGATAATAGCTTAAATTTCAGGCAATGTGTGAGATTTGGTGATAATTAGTGAAAAAATTCTATTGCCGCTTTCGTAAGAACGATTGCTGCAATGAAATTACAAGGTGAACAAGGCCCGCAGGTAGACCGAGCGCGGGGCCATGGGCAGGTCGTTGGGGATGAGACCGGGCGCCAGGCTGGGCTCGCGCACGTCGGCGTTGAAGACGTTGCGCAGCGCGAGCGACAGTTCGCAATGGCGCAGCAGGCGGCCGGTGCTGAAGGCCAGGTCGACGGTGGTGTAGTCGGGCACCTTGGGACGGGCGTCGCCGGGCGCGCGGCGGCGCTCGGCCACCCGGTTGAGCTGGGGGCTGAGCAGGCCGATGCCGGGCAGGCGCAGGTCCAGCCTGCCGCTCAGGTGGTGGCGCGGCGCGTAGCCGGCGTCGCGCCCGGTGGCCGCGTCGATCGAGCGCTGGTAGGCATAGCTGCCGGCCAGCTGCACCGCGCGCGCCGCTTCCCATACCGCCTCCAGCTCCAGCCCCTTGCCGCGCTGGTTGCCGATGTTCTGGAACGTGGCGCCGGTGCCGGCCTGCGGGTTGGGCACGCCGCGGATGATGTCGTTCATCTTGTGGCGGTACAGGTTCAGGTTCAGCTGCAGCTGCGGGCTGGCCTGCCAGGCCAGCGCCCCCTCCAGCGTGGCGATGCGCTCCGGCTGCAGGTCCGGATTGCCGCGCTGGATGGGATTATTGATGCCGTATTCCTCATTGAAGGAGGGCGCGCGGAAGGCGCGGCCGTACAGCAGCTTGGCGGTCAGGTCCAGCGCTGCGTCCCACACCAGGGCCAGGCGCGGGTTGGTGGTGCCGCCGAAATCGGAATAGCGGTCGTGGCGCACGCCCGCCGTCAGCGTCCAGTCGCGCGCGAACTGCCATTCGTCCTGCGCGGTGACGTAGTTCACCAGGCGCCGCTGCGGCAGCAGGAAGGGCTGGATCCGCGAATAGTCGATCACCGGGCCGGTGGGCACCGGCACGCCGGCCTGGTTGAAGATGTAATTCTTGAAGGTGGCCGTGTGGTACATGTCCAGGTTGTCGTGGCCCACGCCGACGCGCAGCTTGTGGCCGTTCCAGCCGTGGTACAGCGCGTGGGCCGACAGGCGCACCTGGCGCTCCGAGGTGTCGGGGTGGCCGATGAAGCCGTCCGGGAACAGGCCGGTGGGGAAGCGCGTGCCGGGCGGCGAGAGCCGCAGGTCGGTGGTGATGCGCTGCTTGAACTGCAGCACGCTCACGGTGGCGCCCACGCTCCAGTCGGCGCTGAAATCGGGCTCGGTCCAGCCCAGGTCGGCGTGCACGCGCTCGCCGCGCTCCTTGCCCACCGGGTCCAGCGCCGAGCCGACGCCGGCGCCGGTGCCCAGGTTGTCGCGCAGCTGGTAGCCGGCGCGCAGGCGCCACCGCGGCCATGCCGGCAGCGCCAGCTCGAGCAGGCTGTCGATGGCGTCGTAGCCGGTATTGACCGGCCCCGGGGCCAGCGAGGCGCGGGTTCCAAAAAGCTTGTCGCGCGCGCTTTGCGCGTCGGCCGTGATCAGCGAACGGAAGCCGTCCGTGGCGCCCACGCGCAGGTAGGCCGCCACTTCCAGCGGTCCGGCCTTGCCGCCGTGCTGGACCCAGGCGTCGCGCGTGCGGAAGGAGCCGGCGCCCGCGCCGGCCTGCGTGCCCGGCGCGTCCGCCGCGCGCTTGGTGACGATGTTGATCACGCCGCTGTAGGCGTCGGCCCCGTACAGAGCCGAGCCGGGGCCGCGTATGATTTCGATGCGCGCGATGTGCGTCACCGGGTAGCCGCCCCATAAGGTGCCCCGGCTGCCGGTGAGCAGCGTGGTCATCGGCACGCCGTTCTGCAGCATCAGCATCTGCGGGTTGTTCACGCTGTAGATGCCGCGCGCGATGTACAGCGGTTCGTAGTTGATGGCCGAGCGCGAGACATGCATGCCGGGCACGCTCTCCAGCACCTGATCCAGGTCGTTGGCGCCCATGGCGGCGATGTCCTCGGCCGTGATCACGGTGGCCACCGCCGGCGCGCGGCGCAGCGGCTGGGCGCTGCCGGTGGCGATGCTGACCGAGGACTTATCGCCGTACACCAGCGCCAGCTCGTCCTCCTCGCTCAACTGCGCCGGCCCTGGCCGGGCCGGCACGGCCACCCCGGCCGCCATGGAGGGGCCGCTCAGCAGCGGCAGGACCAGGATTGCAGACAGGCAGGGGAACAAGCGCATGGCGGGCCTCGAGGTTGGTGTCAGCGCAGGGCTGCGCCCTCCCGCTGCCGGATCAGGGCGGCGAACTGGTCGTGCGGGATGGCGGGACTGAGATAGTAGCCCTGCATCAGGTCGCAGTTGCGGCCTTTCAGGAAGTTCAGCTGGGCTTCGGTTTCCACGCCTTCGGCCACCACCTCCAGCCGCAGGCTGTGCGCCAGCGCGATGATGGCGGTGACGATGGCCACGTCGTCCGCGTCCATCGGCACGTCGCGCACGAAGGAGCGGTCGATCTTGATGATGTCGACCGGGAAGCGCTTCAGGTAGGACAGCGAGGAATAGCCGGTGCCGAAGTCGTCGATCGACAGGCGCACGCCCAGGCCGCGCAGGCGGTGCAGCGCCTTGAGCGTGTCCTGCGCGTTCTCCATCAGCGTGCTTTCTGTGATCTCCAGCTCCAGCAGGTGCGGCGGCAGGCCGGTGTCGGCCAGCACCGCTTCCACCGAGGCGGCGAATTCCTTCTGCAGCAGCTGGCGCACCGAGAGGTTGACCGCCACCCGCAGCGGCGGCAGGCCCTGCTCCATCCAGCTGCGCAGCTGGGCGCAGGCGGTGCGCAGCACCCAGTCGCCGAGCGGGTTGATCAAGCCGGTTTCCTCGGCCAGCGGAATGAATTCGTTGGGCGGCACCATGCCGCGCGTTGGATGGCGCCAGCGCACCAGCGCTTCCATGGCGATGATCTGGCCGTCTTCCAGGCTGGCCTGCGGCTGGTAATACACCTCCAGCTGCTGCTGCTCCAGCGCGCGCCGCAAGTCGCTTTCCAGTCGCACGTGCTCGGAGATGGACTGCTCCATCGAGGCCTCGTAGAACTGGAAGCCGGTGTTGGTCTTCTTGGCGCGGTACATGGCGCTGTCGGCGTGCTTGACCAGGGTGGCCACGTCGCTGCCGTCGTGCGGGTACATGGCGATGCCGACGCTGCTGGTGACGAAGATGTCGTGGCCGTCGATCTGGAACGGCGCGGCCAGCACGCGGCAGATGTTGTGGGCGGCGGTGGCGGCGGCGGCCGGCCCGTCCAGGTCGCTCAACACCACGGTGAACTCGTCGCCGCCCAGCCGGGCCACGGTATCTACCGTGCGTACGCTGTGGCGCACGCGCTGGGCCACCGCCACCAGCAGGCGGTCGCCGACGTCGTGGCCCAGGTTGTCGTTCACGTACTTGAAGCGGTCCAGGTCCATGAACAGCACGCCGAGCAGCTTGGCGTCGTTCTTGGCTTGCTGGATGCCTTGCGCCAGCAGCTCAAAGAACAGGGTGCGGTTCGGCAGGCCGGTGAGCAAGTCGTTATAGGCCAGGTGGCGGATGCGCTTCTCGGCGCGGTTGGCCTCGATGATGCGGCGCACGCGCTGCGACAGCACGGCGTAGTGGATCGGTTTCGGGATGTAGTCGCTGGCGCCGGCGGCGAAGGCGCGCTCGACCGAGGAATTGTCCTGCAGTGCGGTGATCATCAGCACCGGGATGGCGCTGCCGCCCGGCAGTTCCTGCAGGCGCGCGCAGGCGGTGAAGCCGTCCATCACCGGCATCACGGCGTCCATCAGGATCACGTCCGGATGGAAGCGCTTCAGCATGGCCAGGGCTTGCACGCCGTCGGCCGCTTCCTCCACCTGGAAGCCGTCGCGCTGCAGGGTGTAGCGCAGCGTGCTGCGGGTGCTGCGGTCGTCGTCGACGATCAGCACCGAGGCCAGTTCTTCTTGCGGTGCGTCGGTTTCGGGGTCGTCCACACTCATTTCGGCACTGAGAAAGGCCGCCACGCTGCCGTATTCGGCGCGCAGCGCCGGCAGCAGCGGGGCGATGTGGGACAGCCGGCGCTCGATGGCCAGCGCTTCGATCTGCTGCGCCAGCAGCGCCAAGGCGTTCGCGCCCAGGTTGCCGGACGAGCCTTTCAGCGCGTGGGCGCGGGCCCGTGCCGTGTCGCTGTCGCCGGTGTGCACGGCCTGTTCCAGTTCGTTCAGGTAGACCGGCGAATCTTCCAGGAAGGGCGACACAGCGTGCGGCAGCGCCGCGCCCAGGATTTCGCGCAGTTTCTCGAACACTTCCATGTCGATCGGCGCCAGGTGGTGCGGTTCTGCATGCTGGCCTGCGTGCAGCTGCGCCAGCGCAGCCGTGGCGGGGGCGCCATGCGCCTGGTTGGCCGAGTGGGGGTCGCTTCCATGCGGCAGCCATTTCTGCAGCTTGTGGCGCAGCTCGACCAGCGTGATCGGCTTGGCCAGATAGTCGTCCATGCCGGCCGCCATGCATTTCTCCGCGTCGCCGCGCTGGGTGTTGGCGGTCATGGCCACCAGCGGCGTGCGCAAGCCTTCGGCTTCCTCCGCCACGCGGATGTGGGCGGTGGCTTCGTATCCGTCCATTTCAGGCATGCTGCAGTCCATCAGGATCAGGTCGAAACGGCTGCGCTTGGCCGCCTCCACCGCTTCGCGGCCGTTGGCGGCGAACTCGCATACGCAGTTGTTCATGGCCAGCATGCCGGCCGCCACCATCTGGTTGGTGCGGTTGTCCTCGGCCACCAGTACGCGGAACTGGCGCGCGGGCAGGGCGCCGCCCGGCTGCGCGTGCTGCGGTTCGGCGTGGCTGCGGCCGGCCAGCAGTTCATGCAGGGCGTTCAGCAGGCGCGACTGGCGCAGCGGCTTGGGCAGCACGGCGTGGCTGCTGGCGTGCGCTTGCGGCGGCGAGCCGGTGCCGCCGTGGCGGTCCATCAGCAGCAGGTGCGGCGACAGGCCGGCGGCGGCAATGCGTTCGGCGATGTCGCTGCCCTGGTCGTCGGTGGCGCCGATGTTCATGATGACCACGTGGTAGGGCTGGCCGGCTTCGGCCGCTTCTTTCAGTTCCACCATGGCTTCGCGCCCGCAGCTGCTCAGGTAGCAGGTCATGGCATGGCGTGTCAGCGTGTCCTTGAGGAAGACCAGCACGGTGGCGCTTTCGTCCAGCGCCAGCACGCGCACATTGGCCAGCGCCGGATCGGCCTGGAAGGGCAGCTGGGCGGGCGCCGCCTGGCAGCGCACGGTGACGACAAAGGCGGTGCCGCTGCCCAGCGTACTGTCGACGCGGATGTCGCCGCCCATCAGGTTGACCAGCTGCCGGCAGATCGCCAGGCCCAGGCCGGTGCCGCCGTAGCGGCGCGTGGTGGATGGATCGGGCTGCACGTAGGATTCGAACAGGTGCTGCTGCACCTCCCGGGTCATGCCGATGCCGGTGTCGCGCACTTCGAATTCGAGCGCGATGCCGGTGTCGCCCGCCGCCGGCGAGGTCGCCAAAGCGGTGGCCAACGAGACCTGCAGCGTGACTTCGCCGTTGTCCGTGAATTTGACGGCATTGCCCATCAGGTTGATCAGGATCTGGCGCAGGCGCAGCGCATCGCCGGTGATGCGTTCGGGTACGCCCGGCATCACCAGGTAGGCCAGTTCCAGGCCCTTTTGTTGCGCCGGACGGGCCACCAGCTCGATCACTTCCTCCAGCAGCTTGCGCAGGTCGAAGTCGGTTTCCTCCAGCGTCAGCTTGCCGGCGTCCATCTTGGAAAAGTCCAGCACGTTGTTGATCAGGTCGATCAGCGTGCGCGACGAGTTCCAGGCCACGTCCACGCATTCCTGCTGGCGCTGCGTGAGGCGCATTTCCTTCAGCATGTCGAGCATGCCGACCACGCCGTTGAGCGGGGTGCGCACCTCGTGGCTGACGGTGGCGGCGAATTGCGCCTTCATCTCGGCCATGTTGACGGCCGCGTCGCGCGATTCCTTCAGTTCCGCCTCGCGCTGCTCCAGCACGTTCATCATCTTGTTGAACGCTTGCGCCATGTCGATCAGGTCGCGCGGGCCGGCCGGCGCGGCGCGCATGCCCGATTCGCCCGCTTCGGCGCGGCGCATCAGGTTCGACAGCGCGTTGAGGGGATTGATCATGTGGCGCGTCAGCAGGCGCACCAGCGCCAGCAGGATGGCGGCGAACGAGAGGGTCAGCGCCATGTTGCCCACCAGCAGGGACCAGGTCAGGCGGTTCAGCGTGTCCTTGCCGACCTGGACGTGGACATAGCCCAGCAGCTGCGGCTTCTGGTCCTGCATGTCGAACGGCGAGGCCTCGCTCTGGCCGCCATACACCGGCGCGGCGAACAGCCACGCTTCCGAGCTTTCACCCACCAGGCTGGCGTTGGCCGGGCTGGCCTGGGCCGCAGTCATGGTCGACAGGCGCGCGCTCAGCGGGCCTTGCAGCAGCAGCGGCTTGTGCTTGGCGTCGCTGATCTGCAGGCCCACCACGTCCGGGAAGGCCAAGGTGGTGCTGACCACGTCGCGCGCGTTCTCGGCCGAGTGGAACAGCAGCGCCAGCGTGCTTTGGCGGGCCAGGTTGTCGGCGATGCGCTGGCCTTGCTCGGTAAAGTGGTCGCGCATGCGGCCGCGCGCTTCCCAGGAATTCATCAGCGACGAGAACAGGGCCAGGCCGAGAATGGCGGCCGAGACGATGACGGTCAGCTGACGGCGAAATCCTGTACGGCGCAAATAATTATGAAACATAGTCCACCGAAAAGAGGCTGCAAAAATACATCGTCAGGGCTGCGGGAACACGTAGTCGAAATTGCGTTGCTGCTGGTGGCCCAGGTTCAGGCCCATGTGGCTGGCCGTGCGCAGGTTGATGGCCGTCTGCAGTTCGCGCAGCGGCGTCAGGCTGCGGCGCTTGCCGTCGCCGGCAATCACGCCCAGCGCGCTGCTGGCCAGCGTGCGGCCCAGTTCCACATTGTTTGGCGCCATGGCGAACAGCGCCCCTTTTTTCACGTGCAGCATATTCGACGAGAACACCGGCACGCCGCTGTTCCAGGATTCGCGCAGCACCAGCGGCAGGATGGTGCTTTCCTCCACCGTGGTGCTGTCGTGCGGCAGCCAGAGCGCATCGCGCCGGTTGTCGGCCGCGCCGATCACCTGCGGGTAAAGCTGGGCCGCGCGCGACAGGTCGTTGGCCACGTGCGCCACCAGCTCCAGCCCCTGGGCGCGGGCTGCGTCGCGCGCCAGCCGGATCAGCCAGTCGCTCTTGGCCGGGTCGTACACCACCACCACGCGGCGCAAGTCCGGCAGCAGCGCGCGCAGGCGCGCGAACAGCACCGCCGGATCGGGCGTGAGGCTGATGCCGGCCACGTTTTCGGCGTCCGACAGCAGCAGCACGCCGCCCACCAGCACGGTGATTTCGCGGTCCAGGCCGGCCGTCGCGTTCAGGCCCTGGCGGCCCAGCGCGATGACGACCTTGGTGCCGTTGTGCTTGAGCGTGGCGTTCAGTTCGGCGACGTCCACCTTGGGATCGACCGGGTAGCTGCGCACGCGCAGCTTGGTGCGCTCTTCGATGCCCTGGATGATGCTGGTGAAAGCGTGGCGGAATTGCGCCTCCACATTGGGGTAGAGCACGGCGATGGTGCCCTTGCCGATCGACGCCTGCACTTCCGGCCGGCGCAGCTGGTCTTCCAGCTGCGCCAGGGTGACGGGGCGCACGTAGCCGCGCGGCACGTCGCGCGGCAGGCTTTGCTGGAATTCGCGCAGGTATTCGCGCTGGCTGGACGCCGGCGTGCTGCCGGATTCGATGCGGGCCATCACTTCGCTGACGGTGGTGCGCGCGTCGGCGCCGGCGCCGGGGAGCTCGATATAGCTGTCGGCGTCGTTCAGCTCGGCGTTGGCGGCCGGCGCGGCAACGCCGGTCCCGAGCGCCAGCAGCAGCGCGGCGCTGGCGCGCAGGCGGCGGCTGGCATTAATTGTCATTTTAATCATTATACTATCCGGTGCGGCCCCGGCGCGGGTCTCTTACTGCTAGCGCCATACAGCGGCCAAATTACTGCCGGTAGTATATTCCACTTACTTGGCTGTTTAGAAAGAAATTTAATTTCGACCGGAAACAATTAACAGATCGTTAAAACTCTGTGGCCGGCGCGGCCGGGTAGCCCAGCAGCCATCAAGGTTCCGGGAAAATCGCGTCGTAAGTGCGCTGTTGTCCGAGGGCAACAGAGAGCCCGAAGTGACTGGCCGAGCGCCAGTTGAACGCGGTGCGCACCGCGCGCAGCGGCGTCAGGCCGGGGCGCGGATTGTCGCCGTTGAGCACGCCCAGCGCCAGGGTGGCCAGGTCGCGCCCCAGCGCGAAATTGTTGGGATAGAGCGCGAATAGCGCGCCTTTTTTCACGTGCAGGATGCTGCTGGAAAAGATTGGTACGCTGCGGTTCCAGGATTCCTTCAGCACCAGCGGCACGATGGTTTGCTCGTCGACCGTGACCGGATCGGGGGGCAGCCACAGCGCATCCGAACGGCCGTCGGCGGACGCCAGCGCGCTTTCGTAGCGGCGCGCGGCGCCGGCCAGGTCGCCAGCCTCGTGCGCCACCAGTTCCAGCCCCTGGCCGCGCGCGGCCTCGCGCGCCAGTTTTATTATGGGGCCGCTGGCTTGCGGGTTGTACACGACGATCACGCGCCGCACGTGCGGCATCATGCTTTTCAGGTAGCTGAACAGCAGCGCCGGGTCGGGCAGCAGCGTGATGCCGCGCAGCCGCTCGCTATCCGGCGCCGAACTGACGCCGCCCACCACCACGCCGGTGGAGCCGTCGAAGGCACTGGCTGCTTGCAGTCCCTGGCGCCCGAGCGCGATCACCACCTTGCCGCCGTTGCGCTTGAGCGTGGCCTGCAGGTCGGCAAAGTCGGCATTGGCGGCCACCGGGTAGCCGCGCACGCGCAGCTTGGCCTGTTCTTCGATGCCTTCGATAATTTCGGTGAAGATCTTGCGGTGGGGCTGGCCGATGTCGGGATAGATGACCGCAAGCGATTCGGGCGCAGGGGCGCCCAGCACGCGCTCGCAAAAGAGCGCGGTGCACAGCGCCGGCAGCACGGCAAGCAGCGAACGTCGGTGGCTAGAGTCCAGGTCAGGCAAGGGGTGGTCGTACCGGAGTGGTGGTTGTTCTGAACAAAAATGTACCACGCCTGCGGCTATTGCTCAAAAACATCTTGCTGACTCCGTTGTATAGACATCCGGCGGGGCTGCTGCTCAGGCGGTGACCATAGCGGTTGGCAGCGGCTACCATTTGCAGCCGGAGTCCTTTTTGTCGGTGAGTATCATCACCGGCACGATAATCAGGGCCAGGATGCCGGTGCCGGACGCCACGTCCTTGCAGTCGGCGCGGGCGGTGCGGCCCACCGCGCTGCCCAGCGGCGTATCGGACGGCGGGCCGTACAGGGGCTTGTCGTAGATCTGTGCGATGGGCGGATCATCCTTGGTGGACTTGGCGGTGGCCAGCTTGCGGGCCGATTTCATGGCGGCGCTCACGTCAAATTTGCCCTGGACAGGCGCTGCCGCTGGCGCGAAGGGATCGGCCGGCAGGCTGGGCCCCGCCTGCGCCGTGGCCGGCGGGGTGGCGCCGCTGTGCGCGACGGCGGACGGCTGTTCCACGGGCGCGGCCGATTGCGCGCGGACGGCGCTGCCTGGCCGTTGCGAGAGGCGAGGCGGCGGGAGCGGCGCGCGCCGGGTGGCCATTTCCGGGGCAGCCGCAGGGACGGGCGTGCCGACGGGCTGGGACGAGGGAAGGGCGGCGGGCGGCGTCAGCCACACCATCATGCGGCGCGGGTCGGGCGGTCGCTCGCGGTGCACGGGGGCGGCCATCATGGCGATCAGCCCGGCATGCAGCAGCAGTGAAACGGCGATGCCGGGCAGCAGGGTCCGATTTTTAGCCATGGTGAGAATGCGCCGGGTTGCGCGTGTCATATTTAATAAACAATATTCTAGCACTCAGGCCAGCTTTCTAGGCTGCAATGTCGAGAGCATTACCGCGCCGATGACGAGCGCTCCGCCCAGCAGGACGGACGCGCCCGGCGCGCTGCCGAACAGCAGCCAGGCCAGCGCGATGGCGTACACCGGTTCCATGCAGATCACGATGGCCACGGTCTGCGCCTTCACCTGTTCCAGCGCCTGGATCAGCATGGTGTAGGCCAGCCCGGTGCATACCGCGCCCAGGCAGGCCAGCAGCAGCCATTCGCCGGCCTCGAGCGCGGCCGCTTCGCGCCAGCCGAACGGGGCCAGCACGCAGGCCGCCGCCAGGCACTGCCACCAGCACGACTGGGTGCCGCTGGCCGCGCTGGACAGGTAGCGGTTGAACACGGCGATGCAGGCGTAGATGGCGCCGGACAGGATGCCCCACAGCAGGCCGGTGGTGGACGCGTTGCGCAAGTCGAAGGCGGGCGTGATGAGCACCAGGCCGGCCAGCACCAGCAGCAGCACGGCCGCGTCCCGGGCGCGCAGGCGCTCGCCGAGGATGGCCAGTTCCAGCAGCGCCACGAACACCGGGAAGGAGGCGAAGCCTAGCGTGGCCAGCGCCACGCCGCCGCTGCGCACGGCCATGAAGAAGGTGACCCAGTGCAGCGCCAGCACCACGCCAGCCCCCATCAGCTTGCCGATGTCGCGCGCTGCCAGGCCGTGCCAGGGCGCACGCCTGCCGCAGGCGGCAAACAGGCCAAGCGCCAGCACGGCGAAGGCGGTGCGTCCGAACACGATCATGACCGGACTGGCGCTCATGGCATGACCGAATAGCGCGGTGCTGCCGAACAGCAGGGCGGCGAAGTGCAGTTTGAGCAGGGCGCTGGAGCGGGACATGGCAGCCGGGCAATAAAACCCCCATTAGACCTGAACGCGCCCGGCTTGCAAACCGAATTCGGCTACGACGGCGCTACCAGCCGATGTCCTTCAGCAGCGGCAGGGTCAGGTCGCGCGGCGGCGCCACCTCGTGCGACAGGTCGCCGCTGATGGCTGGCTCCATCAGCTGGTTGGGCTTGGCGGCCGTGCTGTAGTGCGACACCGAGGATCCCGGCTGCAGCGGATCGGGCGCGTACATCAGCATGCGCCGCTCGGGGTCCGCGCCCGCCAGTTTCAGCGGATTCACCCCCAGGCTGGCCGTTACGCCGGACTGGGTGCGGGAGCGGCGCTGCAACTGCGCGCGGATGGCGTTGCCATCCTCCTGCGTCAGGCGGACCGCCGGGATGGCGACGGCCGGATCGGCGCCGCCCAGGCCGGTGAGCGGCCCGGCCACGTTGTCCACCACAATCATGGCGATGGCGCCCGCGTTCTGCACGTTGAGCGCCTTCACCACGAAGGCGCATGCGCCACGGTCCACCAGCGCCACGTTGCCGTTCACGGCCAGCGCGTTTTGCGGCGACAGCGGCTCGCACGCCAGGCCACGGCCATCGGGCTGGTCCGCCACCGGCATCACCTGCCCGGTCAGCGGCGGATTGGCCAGCGGCGGACCGAAGGAGGCGTCGCCCACCTCGTAGTCGCGCGCGGCGGGACCGGCTGCCGGGCCGGCCACCGTGAGGCGGGACACCGGGTCCAGCACGTCCGGTACCGCCGCCGTCACGAACGGGCCGTTCCACGCCAGGCCGTCGTTGCTGATGGCCGAGGCGGCGCGCTGGGCCGGGGTCAGCTCCACCCACTCGTGGCCGAGGCGGTTGTCGAGCAGGTAGTGGTCCCAGATCGACGGGACGCCGGCGTAGTACTGGCCATTGGCCTCGTCGGTGAAGGTCTGGAAACCCAGGCCGTGTGCGATTTCGTGCAGCAGCACGGTAACGAAGTCGGTGGCGCTGCCGAAGTTGCCGTCCAGGCCCAGGTAGAAGCCGCCGCCGGGCAGGCAGTCGGCCGCCAGGCCCAGGCGCGAATTGAAGGTGGCGCCGATGTGCGGGTCGCCGGGGGCGGACAGGTCGGCGCCGCGCAGCTTGTTGGCCAGTGCGGCCGGGTACCATGTGTTGGCCTTGGGCGCGCCGGGGAAGTCGGCGAAGATGTCCCACGCCCCGGCCGCGCCCAGCACGCCGCTGTTGGCGCTGCACGGCAAGGGATCGAAGGCGGCGCGGATGCGGATCGGCACGCTGCTGTTGAGCCGGCTGCCCCACAGCTTGGCGGCGTAGGTGAAGGCTATCAGGCGCTGTTCGCCCAGCGTCGTGCCGGTGTTGCCGCCCACCGGCGCGGCCGGCGTGGGGTCGTTGAAGCCCTCGCCGGGGCCGTCGGCGACGACGATGACGATGGGCACGGCGGCAAAGGCTGCGCCCCAGCCTGCGGCCAGGCTTGCGCAGCAGAGCAGGGCGGCGGCCGCAGCGCGCGAGACGAGGCGGTTAACGGTGTTCATGGCTGTTTTCCTCGCTGGCGTTGGCGCCCCGCGGGCGGGAACCATCCTGGCGCAGGGCGGCCTCGGCCGCCTGCTCGCCATGCACGCAGCGGCTGGCCAGGACGCCGTCCGCGCCGCGCGTGGCCACCGAGTAGACCTGGCGCTGGGCGACGCGCGACTGGCGGGTGCCGTCCGGGTGCTGGAACACTTGCGGCGCCACCGTGGGAGGACGTCCCTGCTGCGCCCGCAGGGCCTCGAACTCGGCCGCCGTGGGCGCGCGCAGGGCGCCGGTTTCGGCGTCGCGCACCAGTACCATGCCGTCCTGCCCGGCCGCCGCCGCACCTTGCGCACCGGCCAGCAAGGACGCCATCGCCAGCAGGCGCGCCACGGAGGCACGGCGCCGCGCGCGCCACAGCACCAGCAGCAGGCCGCCGGCGAGCATCAGCCATACGGACGGCTCGGGCACGGCGTTCACCACCACCGTGTCCAGGCCGATATAGTCGGCGTTGGCCGCAGGCCCGGTATAGCGGAAGGCGAAACGGACGGTGGTACCGGGGTCCGTGGTCAGCGAGTACTGCTGCCAGAGGGCGGGATAGGGGCCGCCGCCGCCCAGGGTCAACAGCACGTTGCTGAAATCGCCGATGGCGGAACCGCCGCTGGAGTAGCGTACCTCAAGGTGGTCGCTGAAGCCGGGTGTGGCGGCGCTGCGGGTGTAGAAGCTGAGGGTGGCCGCGCCCGGCAGGCTCAGTTCCGGAGTGATGAGCCAGTTGTCGATGGTGCCGCTGCCCTGGCCCGCGCTGAGGAAATTGGCGGCGATATAGGCGTTGCCGGCGCCAGCCTGCGCCGGGAAGATGCCGCTGTTGCCCTGGAACCAGAGCGAGCCGGACGGGTTGCTCTGGTTGACGAACAGCCAGCCGCCCAGCGCGCCGACATCGTCAAACCCGGTGCTGAGTACGGTTACCTCGGCTCGCGCCTGCGGGGCGGCGGCCAGCATCGCCGCCAGGACCGCATGCAAAGATCTTGCTGGAGTTCTCATGGTGCACTCTCCTTTTCGCTGAGAAATTAAACGAAGCGCAAGATGCGCCGCGCCGTTTCAGTGTATGGAAAGGCAACATTAAGATATTGATATTTGTTCTATATCAAGCGATTAATGGCTGAACTAGTCGTCGAACGTGGGAATTTGCTTGCTCATATTGGCCATCATGGCTGCCTGGAGGTCGTTCGACATCAGCATCGCGGCGTTCCAGGTAGCAATGTAGTTCAAGCCGTCGGCCACGCTGTGGTCGCGCGCGTAGCTGATCATTTCCTTGGTGCCGCGCATGGCCAGCGGCGACTTGGCGGCGATGCCGGCGGCGATCTCGCGCACGCCTGCCGCCAGCGCCTCGGGCGATTCGAACACGCGGTTCACCAGGCGGATCTCGCGCGCTTCCGCCGCGTCCACCCTGCGGGCGGTGTAGGCCAGCTCGCGCGCCGTGCCTTCGCCGATCAGGCGGGGCAGGCGCTGCAAGGTGCCGACGTCGGCCGTCATGCCGATGTCGATTTCCTTCACGCTGAACCAGGCGTCGGCCGAGCAGTAGCGCATGTCGGCGCAGGTGACCAGGTCGATGCCGCCGCCGATGCAGGCGCCGTGGATGGCGGCCAGCACCGGCTTGCGGCAGCGCTCCAGGCTGCTCAGGCAATCCTGCAGGTCGAGGATGGTGCGGCGCAGGTTTTCGCGGGTGCGGCCGTCGCAGTCGTTGCGGATCGAGGCAGCCAGGCCCATCATCATCTGCAGGTCGATGCCGGACGTGAACAGTTTGCCTTCGCCCTCCAGCACCACGGCACGCACTTCCGGCGTGCTGTCGGCCCACTCGAAGGCGGTGCGGATTTCGTGCCACATGGCCAGGTTCATGGCGTTGGCCTTGTCCGGACGGTTCAGCCGTATCACGGCCACATGCGCTTCCAGGCTCACTTGCAAGGTTTCGTAACTCATGGTGGTCTCTTTTATTAGGATGATGGGGTGCCGTGGGCATTTTATGCGATTACAATGCATGCTTCCGTAATTAGAAACAGTGTTCTAGTGCAAAGCCGCCAACTCTACTTCCGCCTGCTTGGACAGTTCCGTCCCTATCTTGGCGCCATGTTCGCCACGCTGCTCGCAGTGGGCATAGCGGCGGCCACCGACGTTATGCTGATTCGCCAGTTGCAAAACGTGGTGGATGCCTTGCAGCCCGCCGGCTCGGCCGCCGGTCCGCTGGGCGCGATCCAGGGCGCCACCGGCGGCATGATGGTGACGGTGCAGAGCTGGCTGGATTCGCTCTTGCCCGGCAATCCTGCCGAGGCAGCGCTGTGGAGCATCCCGCTGGTCATCACCAGCCTGGCGCTGCTGCGCATGGTGAGCAGCTTTTCCGCCGATTACGGCTCGGCCTGGCTCACCAGCCGCGTCCAGGCCAATATGCGCGAAGCCATGTTCGCGCGCCTGCTGCGCTTGCCGAACAAGTATTACGACCAGACTTCCACCGGCGCCACCCTGTCGCGTGTGGCGTACGACGCTGCCCAGGTGGCCCAGGCCGGCCTGAACGTGCTGAACGTCTTTGTGCGCGACTCTGTTGCGACGGTCGGCTACTTGATCCTGCTGATCACCATCGACTGGCAACTGGCATGCTTCTGCTTCGGCCTGTTGCCACTGGTGGCGGTGGTGGTGACCGTGGCGGGGCGCCGCATGCGCCGCCTGGCCGAGGATGCGCAGGCCGCCATGGGAGAATTGAGCAGCGTGCTCGATGAAAGCATCGGCGGCCAGCGCGTGGTGAAGATATTCGGCGGCGAGGCGTACGAGCAGCGCCGCTTCCACGACGTGGTCAAGCATAACCGCCATCTGGCGGTGAAGCACGCCGCCACGGCGGCGATGAATTCGGGCCTGATCATGATGCTGGTGGGGATCACGCTGTCGGCCGTAATCTACTTTGCGCTGCTGCGTGCCCGCGCCGGCCACTTGTCGCCAGGTGCGTTCGTCGCTTTCATGGTGTCGCTGATGGCCATGCAGTCGCCGATCAAGAATCTGACCAAGATTAACGAGCCGCTGCAGCGCGGCCTGGCTGCCGCCAAGTCGGTGTTCGGGCTGATCGACGCGCCGGCCGAGGTGGACCAGGGCACGCGCGAGCTGAAACGCGCCACCGGCAGTATTTCGCTGCAAAACGTGGGTTTCCAGTACAACGTGGGCGACCCGGACGCGGCGCCGGCCCTGCGCGACGTGTCGCTTGACATCGCCGCCGGCGAAACGGTGGCGCTGGTGGGCGGCTCCGGCAGCGGCAAGACCACGCTGGCCGGCCTGCTGCCGCGCTTCTACGACGTGGGCCAGGGCCGCATCCTGCTCGACGGCCACGACCTGCGCGACTACCGCCTGGCCGAACTGCGCTCGCAAATCGCCTTGGTGAGCCAGGACGTGGTGCTGTTCAACGACACGCTGGCTTCCAACATCGCCTACGGCGACCCGGCCCCGGACCAGGCCCGCATCGAGTCGGCGGCGCGCGCGGCCTATGCGCACGACTTCATCATGAAGCAGCCGCAGGGCTACCAGACGCAGGTGGGCGAGAACGGCTCGCGCCTGTCCGGCGGCCAGCGCCAGCGCCTGGCGATCGCGCGCGCGCTGTACAAGAACGCGCCCATCCTGATCCTGGACGAAGCCACCAGCGCGCTGGACACCGAGTCCGAACGCCAGGTGCAGGCCGCGCTGGAAGTGCTGATGCAGGGTCGCACCACGGTGGTCATCGCGCACCGCCTGTCCACTATCGAGAAGGCGGACCGCATCGTGGTGATGGAGTCCGGCCGCATCGCCGAATCGGGCAGCCACGACGCGCTGCTGGAGCGCGGCGGCCATTACGCGCGCCTGTACCAGACCCAGAAGCAGGCGCCGGTGCCGGGCTAATCCTTTTTCGCCATCTGCGCGGGCGGCTTGGCGTCGTCGCCCAGCACGTCCTGCACGTACAGCATCACCACCAGCACCATCAATACCGCCGTCATCGGCGTGGCCAGCGCCACGCCGGCCATGCCGAACACCGCGCCGAACGTGACCTGCATGGCGATGGTCAGCGCTGGCGGCAGCGCCACCGTGTGCTGGTCGATCAGCGGTTCCAGCAGGTAGCCTTGCACCACCTGGATGCCGCCGAACAGCAGCAGCACGTACAGCGCTTGCGTGGGGCTGTCCGAGAACGCGATCAGCAGCGCCGGCACCCCCGCCATCAGCGGCCCCACGTAGGGAATGAAGTCCAGCAGCCCGGCGATAAGCCCCAGCAGCAGCGCCATCGGCACGCCCAGCAGGCTAAGCCCGACGGCGGTCATCACGCCGGCCGCCACCATCGAACAGGCTTTCCCCACCAGCCATTTGGACAGTGTGTCGCCGATTTCGTCCAGCACCGCGCGGGCACGCGGGCGGCGGCCCGGCGGCACCAGCGTGACAATGCCGTCGATGTAGAGCCGCGGACGCATGGCGAAGTAGATGCCGACCGCGAGGATGATGATGGCGTTGCCCAGCGCGCCGAACACGCCGGAGAAGAACAGGCCGGCGTTGGGCACCATGGCAGAGAGCTGCCGCGCCAGGTCCTTGTTGCTGGGCAGCTCGTTGAGCAGGCTGCGCAACCTTGGATAGCGCGCCAGTTCGGCCCGTACCTGGTCGAGCGAGGTGGGCACCACCTGGGCAAGGTGGCTGGCCTGTTCCGACAGCTGCGGCGCCATCAGCCAGCCGCCCACGCCGAGCAGCGCCGCCAGCAAGGCCAGCACCAGCGCCAGTGCAATGCGGCGCGACGGCAGGCGCAAACGCCGGTGGGCGATGCGGGCCAGCGCGTTGAGCAGGATGGCGAACAGGATGCAGGCGAAGATGAGCAGCAGCGCGTCCGCCGCAAACCATAAGGCGGCCAGCGTCAGCAGGAACAGGGCGGCGATGCCGTCCATCAGCACAACGCGGTGCAGGAAACCGCGCTGGCCGGTGTCGGCCGCCTGCGGGGTATGGTCGTCGCTCATCGGTATATGATTGCGCATTTCGCAAATGCGTGACGCACGCCGTGGGCGTCGGGCCCGGTTCAGTGATCAGTGCAGCGTTTGAAGGTACGCGGCGATGTCCACCGCGTCCTGCTCGGACACGCCCAGCACGGGCATGGCGGTACCCGGCTGCACATGGCGCGGGTCGCGCATCCAGAGCGCCATGCTGGCGGCGGAATTGGGCAGCCGCCCGGCGATCAGGGCGCGGCCGGCAATGCCTTGCAGCGGCGGCCCGACGTAGACGCGTGAACCGGTTACGCCCGGTATCATGTGGCAGGCCTGGCAAGCGTATTGCGTGAGGGCCGCGCGCCCGCGTTCCGGGCGGCCGGGCAGGACGCCCTGTGCGCCGTGGCCTGCCGCAGCGCCTGACCCGGTAGCCTGTGCCATCCAGTCGCTGTAGGTTGCCGGCGTCATTCTCGGCATCTCGGCGACGAAGGCCACCGTGGCCCACAGGTCCTGCTCGGCCATGTGGTACTCCCATGCCGGCATGCCGCTCATCTTGATACCGTGCCGGATAATCCAGTACATCTCGGCTGGCTGCCAGCGGCGCGCCGCGTCCACCAGCGGGCCGGGTACGGGCTGCATGCTTTGCCCGAACTTCTCCTGCGCCACGCCCGGACCGCCATGGCAGACTACGCAATGGCTGCGGTAAAGCGCCGCGCCGCGCCGTATCAGTTCGGGTTCGTCCAGCGGCGGCGCGGAAGTGGCGCTGGCGTAGCGCCGCACCGACTGGTGCATGGCCCGTTCCAGCAAGCTGTGCACCGGCTGCAGGTGCTGCTCATTGGCGGCCACGTTGTACCACCCCGATTCGACGAGCAGATAAGCGCCCAGCGCGCCGAGCGCAGCCAGTCCGGCCGTGGTTGCAGCCATGGTCTTGAGCATCAGCCGGCGCCGGTTGGATGGCATTGTTCTTGGTCAATAGAAATTAGCCAATTTTGGCATGCTTGTATTATAGCTACTGGCCTCATCAGCACAGGAGTTCAGCGGTGCGCACCTATCGGACAGTCAGCTGCATGGCTCTGCCCCTGGCTTTGCTGGCCGGGTGCAGCGACGACGGTCCGGCGCCCATGCCCGTCCCGGGCGGCAACGCCGGCGCCGGCAGGGCCCTGCTGGTGCGCTATCACTGCGCTGCCTGCCACAGCATCCCGGGTGTGGAAGGGACCCAGGGGCGGATCGGTCCGGCCCTCGACACGTTCGGGCGCGCCAGTTATATCGCCGGACAACTGCCCAACACCCCGGACGTGCTGCAACGCTGGATCGTCGACCCGCCGGCCGCCAAACCCGGCACGGCGATGCCCGCCATGGGCGTCTCGCCGGCCGATGCGCGCGACATGGCTGCTTACCTTTACACGCTGCGCTGAACATGGACGCCGTCTTTGCCCCCGCCAGTGCCGACGCGGCCATCATCTCGCAAATGGCCTGGGTGCTGATTGCGGGCGCGGCGCTGATTTTCGGCGGCGTGATGCTGCTGCTCGGGCTAAGCCTGCGCCGGCGCGGGCAGGGCGGCGCGGCCGGAGCAGGCGGGCGGGTGCTGCGCCCCGGACTATGGATTGTTGGCGGCGGCGTGCTGCTGCCGGTTGCCGTGCTGTCCGCACTCATGGCCTACAACGTGGTGCGCAGCGCGCAGCTCGACCCGCAGACCTCGCGCGGCGCGCTGCTGGTGTCGGTGACGGCCAGGATGTGGTGGTGGGAAGTGCGCTACAGCGATCCGTCCGGTGGAGCGGACATCGTCCTGGCGAACGAGCTGCACCTGCCTGCGGACCGCCCGGTCTACCTGGCGCTTACCAGCACGGACGTGATCCACAGCTTCTGGGTCCCTGCGCTGGCGGGCAAAATGGACATGGTGCCGGGCCGGATGACCGGACTTTCGCTGCGCCCGGTGAAAACCGGCGTGTATCGCGGCCAGTGCGCCGAGTACTGCGGCATCCAGCACGCCAGGATGGCGCTGCACGTTGTGGTCGAGCCGCCGACCGCCTTTTCCGCGTGGCTGGCGCAGCAGGCGCGCCCGCAGCCGCTACCTGCCGTGGGCGAAGGCGGCGCGCCGCTTGCGCTGGGTCGCGAACTCTTCCTGCAGCACTGCGCTGCCTGCCACGCGGTCCGCACCGCGGGGGGAGCGGCGGGGCTGGCTCCGGGTGCCGGTCCCTTGCAGCTGTCCGGCGCTGGACCAGACCTGACGCACGTGGCAAGCCGGCTCTACCTGGCTGCCGGCACGCTGCGCAACGAGCCTGGCGCCATGGCCGCATGGATCGCCGATCCGAATGCCCATAAGGCCGGTGTGCGCATGCCGGCCGCCAGCGGCGTCGACCCGGAATCGCTGCGGGCATTGGCCGCCTACCTGGAGCAATTGAAATGAGCCAGCTGCCCAATAGCCTGCCGCGTCCACCCGGCGAGCTGGAACAGCTGGAGCGCGTGTGGCGCACGCCCTCCGGCTGGCGCCACTTCAGTACCGTCAACAACACCAACATCGGCCGCCTGTACCTGGCCACGGCACTGCTGTTCTTCCTGCTGGCCGGCGTGCTTGGCCTGCTGATGCGGCTGCAGCTCGCCGTGCCCGGCAACACGCTGCTGGGCGCGGCCACTTACAACCAGCTGTTCACCATGCACGGCACGGTGATGATGTTCCTGTTCGCCATCCCCGTGGTGGAAGCGTTCGCCGTCTACCTGCTGCCCAATATGCTGGGTGCGCGCGACCTGCCGTTCCCGCGCCTTTCGGCCTACGCTTACTGGGCTTACGCCATCGGCGGCCTGGCCTTTTTTTGCACGCTGTTCGCAGGCCTGGCGCCGGATGGCGGCTGGTTCATGTACCCGCCGCTGACCGGCAAGGCCTGGTCGCCCGGCCTGGGAGCGGACTTCTGGCTGCTGGGCATAGGCTTCATTGAAATCTCCGCCATCGCCGGGGCCATCGAGCTTGTTGTCGGCATCCTGTTTACCCGCGCGCCCGGCATGACGCTCGCGCGCATGCCGGTGTTCGCGTGGGCCATGCTGGTCGTCGGCCTGATGATCGTGTTCGCGTTCCCGGCGGTCATCGCCGGTACCGCGCTGCTGGAACTGGAACGGGCATGGGACTGGCCGTTCTTCATCCCGGAACGCGGCGGCGACCCGGCCCTGTGGCAGCATCTGTTCTGGTTCTTCGGCCACCCGGAGGTGTACATCATCTTCCTGCCCGCTGCCGGGCTGGTGTCCACCATGCTTCCCGCGATCGCCGGCACGCCGCTGGTGGGGCGCCATGCGGTGATCTGGTCGATGGCCGTCACCGGTGTCGTCAGCTTCGCGCTGTGGGCGCACCATATGTTCACCGGCGGCCTCACGCTGCTGTCGGCCAGCCTGGTGTCGGCGGCCAGCATGGTGGTGGCGATTCCGGCCTCGGTCCAGGTGTTCGCGTGGATCGCCACGATCTGGCGGGCCGGCGTGCGGCGCGATCCGCACACCGGCCGCATGAACGGCCCCACCTTGTTCATGTTGGGCTTCCTGTCCATCTTCGCGCTCGGCGGGCTGACCGGCGTGATGGTGGCCGTGCTGCCGTTCGACTGGCAGGCGCACGACAGCTATTTCATTGTCGCCCACCTGCACTACGTACTGGTGGGCGGCATGCTGTTCCCGGTGTTCGCCGGCATCTGCTACTGGCTGCCGCTGCTGAACGGGCACACCATGTCCGAGCGCAGCAATCGCTGGGCCTTCTGGCTCATGTTCGGCGGCTTCAACCTGGGCTTCTTCACGATGCACATCACGGGCCTGCTGGGCATGCCGCGCCGGGTCTACACCTACGCGCCGGACCTGGGCTGGAATGGCCTGAACATGGTCTCCACCATCGGCGCTTTCGTGTTCGCCGCCGGTGTGCTGCTGTTCACGGTCGAGGTGGTACGCACGCTGTGCCGCCCGGAGCAGGACAAGGGCAACCCCTGGGGGGCGGCCACCATGGAGTGGCTGCCGGACGAGGAATACGGTCCGCGCAGCATACCGCTGGTGACGTCGAGCGAGCCGCTATGGGAGCAGGAGGGCCTGGCCGAACAGGTCGAGCGCGGCGCGCACTTCCTGCCCGGCACAGCCACTGGACGGCGCGAAACCATCTTCACCAGCTGGAAGGACGCCAGTCCGCGCTACCTGCTGATACTGGCAGGCGACAGCTGGTGGCCGCTGGTGGCGGCGGCTGGCACGGCGGGCTACTTCCTGCTGCTTACGGTAAAGTGGACCGTGCCGGCCTGGTTGTGCGGCCTGCTGGCGGTGGCCGCCGTCATGGCCTGGCTGTGGCAGACCGACCGCGTGCCGCCGATGGCGAGCGCGAAAGTGGCGGACCGGCTACGGCTGCCGGTGGGAGAGCGCGGCTGCAGGGGCCATTCGTGGTGGGCCTGCGTAATCATGCTGGTGGTGGACGGCTGCATCTTCGCGTCATTCGGGTTCACACACATCCACCTGGCGATGCAGCTGGCCGTGTGCCCGCCACCGGGCGCCAGCCTGCCTGCGGCACAATGGGCCTGGCTGTCGAGCGCGCTGTGGGTGGCGGGAGCCGCATTGATAGCGCTGGCCTGCCGGCCCGCGCGGCCAGGCGAGATGCCGGGCGAACCGCAATGCGGCTTGCTGCTGCTGGTCGCAGGCGCGCTGGCGTGTACGCTGGCCGCGATGGGCAGCGACATCGCCAGCCTGGCGACGGCCGGCCTGTCGGCCAAGAGGGATGCATGGAGCGCGTCGGTAGCGGTGCTGAGCGCCTACCAGGCCTTGCACGTGGTGCTGCTGACGCTGGCCGCGCCCTACCTGTGCGCGCGCTCGTGGCGCGGGCACCTGACCGCCGACAGCCGGGCCACGCTGAACAATGTGGCCCTGATCTGGTACTACACGGCGGCGCAGGGCGTGCTGGCGGCCTGGCTGCCGCGCATCATGGGCCAGGCCTAGGAGAACTGCTTCAGAAGGAGTACACCAGGGTCAGCGAGGTTTGCGTATCGGTGTTTTTCTTGTCTTCGGGGACGTTGGTGTCGCTGCGGGCGCTGAAGGCGGCCTTCATCTGCATGGTGCCGTTGATCTTGGTGCTAAGCGCCGTCTCGGCCTGCGAGTGCAGGTTCGAGGTGCCGCGTTCCATGCTGACCGTTTGCGTGAACAGCGCGGAAGGGCTGAGCTGCCAGCGCATCGAGGCTGCGCCGCGCACGGTCAGGCCGTTCTCGGATTCGCCGGTGGCGCGCGTGCCGGTGAAGTAGCCCGGACCCAGTTCCACGTCCAGGGTCTTGTCGCGCGACTTGAGCCAGCGCGAGCTGTGACCGACCGACAGCGAGCTGTAAGTGGTGTAGGCGCCGAACTTGTCGTCCACGTGGGAGCCGAGCACGAACAGCTTCTTGTTCTCGTCCACCAGCTTGTAGGCGGCCTTGGCCGACAGGGCGAAACGCTCGGCCGAACGCTCGCGCACCTTGTCGCCGTTGTCGGTGTGGGTTTCGTCTTCCTTGAAATAGCCGCTCAGGATGTATTCGTTGCTCCAGTTGTCCAGCTCCTGGCGCGCATCGATCTTGCCGGTGACGGAAGTGCCGACGGTGTTGCCGGTGGTGGTAATGGCGCCCAGTTCGGCCGAGGTGGACCAGGTGCGTTCAGGGATGTCCTGGGCGGCCGCGCCGCCGTGCGCGGCGGCCAGCGCCAGCGCGAGAATCGAAATCAATTTCATGTGTTGTGTGCCGTGCTGCTCGGGCAGGCCGGCCAGAATACGGTGAGCCAGCATTGTACCTTAATGCCGCTGGCCCCCGCCGTTCATGACACAATCGTTACAATTTGCCAGCTTATGATGCGAAGCCACCGTCGATCAGCAGGTTGGCGCCGGTGACGAAGCCCGCTTCAGGGCTGGCAACGTAGGCCACCATGCCGGCCACTTCTTCCGGGGTGCCGTGGCGCGGGATCGCCATCAGGCCGTGCATGACGGCGGCGAAGTCGCTGTCCTGCGGGTTCATGTCGGTGTTGACCGGGCCGGGACCCACGTTGTTGATGGTGATGCCGCGCGGCGCCAGGTCGCGCGACAGGCCTTGCACCAGGCCCAGCAGGGCGGACTTGCTCATGGCGTAGGCGGCTGCGCCGGCAAACGGCATGCGCACGGCATTGGTGCTGCCGATGTTGATGATGCGGCCGCCCTTGTCCATGAAGGGCAGCACGGCTTGCACGGCCACGAACACCGCGCGGATGTTGACGGCCACCGTGTCGTCGAAGTCCTTCAGCGAGAACTCGGCCACGTCGCCCATGCGCAGCACGCCGGCGTTGTTGACCAGGATGTCGACCTTGCCGAATTCGGCGGCGGTCTGCGCGATGGCGGCGGTGACGGCGGCAGCGTCGGCAGCGTCGGCCTTGATGGCGAGGGCGCGGCCGCCGGCGGCCTTGATGCTGTCGGCCAGCGCCTCGGCCACGGCGGACGAGGACTGGTAGGTGAAGGCGACGGCGGCGCCGCCCTCTGCCAGGCGGCGCACGACTGCCGCGCCGATGCCGCGCGCGCCGCCGGTGACGAAGGCGACTTTGTTGGCGAAGGTGGTAGCGGTGGTGATGGTGGTGGTGTTCATGTTGTTTCTCCTTGGGTGGGTTGATGAGTCCAGTATGTCCTTGTAATTACCTCTCCGCTAGACCGTAATCCGTTATTGCAGTTTCAACTGATGGTATAAAATAAAACGATGGAGCCCCTTAACTACCTGGAATCATTCATCCACGCCGCCGAGACGGGCAGCTTTTCCGCCGCCGCGCGCCGGCTCGGCCTGACGCCGGCCGCCGTCAGCAAGAACGTGGCGCGCCTGGAGGCAAGCCTGGGACTGCGGCTGTTCCAGCGTAGCACCCGCAGTCTCACGCTCACCAGCGGCGGCGAACGCTTCCTGCATCAGGCAGGCGGCGCTTTCTCCACTTTGAGGGACGCCTTCGCCAACGCGGCGGCGGACGACGGCCAGCCGTCAGGCGTGCTCAAAGTGGGCATGGCGCTGGCCTTCGGACGCGAGTACCTGCTGCCGCTGCTGGACGATTTCCTGCAGCGCTATCCGGCCGTGCTGCCGGACTGGCACTTCGACAACCGCCAGGTGGACCTGGTGGGCGGCGGGTTCGACGCGGCCATCGGGGGCGGCATCGAACTGTCGCCGGGCGTGGTGGCGCGGGAGTTGACCAAGGTCGATATGGTGGCGGTGGCGTCGCCGGCCTATATGGAAGGCCGTGAGTGGCCGCGCCATCCAGCCGACCTGGCCCAATTCGACGGCATCGTGCGGCGCTCGGCAGGCACCGGGCGCGCCAAAGTGTGGACGCTGGCGCACGACAGCGGCGAGCAGGGCTTGGCCGCCAGCCGTCCGCGCATGATATTCGACGACCCGGAGGCGATGGCGCACGCCGCCATGCGCGGCCTGGGCGTGGCGCTGCTGCCCATGCCCCACGCTGCGCACTGGCTGAAGCGCGGCGCGCTGGCGCGCTTGCTGCCGGGCTGGCACGCGGACGCGGGGCCGGTGTCGATCTACTATCCCAGCAAGAAGCTGCTGCCGGCGAAGACGCGTGTGTTTGTCGACTACGTGGTGGAGCACTTCCGGCGCCCTGAGGTGGCGGCCATCTTCGACAGCGGCAACTACTAGCGGGCGGAAAGCGTCATGGTTCCACGGAATGCGCGCGTTTCAGGCAGCGCAGCACGAAGGTGGAACGGCTGTGGCGCAGGCCGGGCAGCTTGTATAGCTTGCGGCGCAGGAATTCCTCGTAGCCGGCGGTGCCGGCCACCGCCACCTTGATCAGGTAGTCGTACTCCCCGGTGAGCAGGTAGGCTTCGATCACTTCCGGCAGGTCGGCCAGCGCCTGGCCGAATTTCTCGAAGATCTCGTCGTCGTGGCGGTCCAGCGTCACCTCGATGATGACTGTGTCCGGCAGGCCGAGCGCCTGCTGGTTCAGCACCGCCGTGTAGCTTTCGATCACGCCGTTCTCTTCCAGCGCCCGCACCCGGTTCCAGCACGGGGTGGTGGACAGGCCCACCTGTTCGGCCAGTTTGGTGTTGCTCAGGCGGCCGTCGCGCCGCAGTGCGCGCAGGATGCGGCGGTCGGTTTCATCGATGTTTGGTGTGGAATTCATGATATTGACAAAAATGAAGAAGAATATTCTTCATTCTAGCGAAAATGGCGCAATAACAGGAAGCCTATTTTCCTGGTCGGGCCGTATAGTTCTCAACATGAACACACACACCACTCCCTGCCGGAAAAGCCTGCGCTTCACCATCGAAGCAGACGCAGCCCTGTCCACGCTCGAGAACGCACTTGCGATTGTGCGCCGGGCCGGAATCGATCTGGAGGCGATGCGAATCAGCCAGTGCCCGCAGGGCATGGACGTGCGGATGCGGCTGGGGGCGCCGGAGGAGGATCTTCTGACGTTGTGCCGCATGCGGCTGCACAACGTCGTCGGCATCCTGGCGATCAAGGAATCGCCGGTAGCGCAGGCCTTTGCCGGGAAATCAGCCCGGAAGGTAAGCGTATTTAAAGGTGAACACGGCGGCGATGATCCACACGATGGGTTTGACTTCCCGCGCGCGGCCGGTGAGCAGCTTGAGCACGGCGTAGGTGATGAATCCGAAGGCGATACCGTGCGCAATCGAGTACGTGAACGGAATCAGCATGGCGGTGATACCAGCCGGTACGCTTTCCGTGGTGTCGCTCCAGTCAATATCCGCCAGGTCGCGCAGCATCAGGCAGGCCACGAATAGCAAGGCAGGGGCGGTGGCATAGGCCGGCACGGCGCCGGCCAGCGGGGCGATGAACAGGCAGGCCAGGAACAGCAGGGCCACCACCAGCGCGGTCAGGCCGGTGCGGCCGCCGGCCTGCACGCCCGACGCGCTTTCAACGTAGGCGGTGGTGCTGGAGGTGCCCAGCAGCGAACCGGCCACGATGGCGGCACTGTCGGCCAGCAGGGCCTTGTTCATGCGCTCCATTTTTCCCGGCACCAGCAGGCCGGCGCGGCTGGCCACGCCCATCAGGGTGCCGGTGGCGTCAAACAGTTCAACCAGGAAGAACACCAGCACCACATTGACGATGCCGACCGACAGGGCGCCCTTGATGTCGAGCTTCAGCAGGGTCGGGTCGAGCGATGGCGGTGCGGAGAATATGCCGTTGAACTTGTTGTCGCCGAAGACGAAGCTGAGCAGGGTCACCGCGACGATGCCGATCAGGATGGCGCCGCGTACTTTCAGCTTGTCCAGCGCCACAATCAGCATGAAACCGAAGATGGCCATTAGCGCCGGCGGCTTGTGCAGGTCGCCCGCAGTGACCATGGTGGCCGGATTGGCGGTGACGATGCCGGCGCTCTTGAGCGCAATCAACGCCAGGAACAGTCCCAGGCCGACCGTGATGGCGGTGCGCAGTCCGTGCGGGATGCCGTTGATAATCAGGCCGCGCAGCCCAAGCAAGCTGACGACGACAAACAGGCAGCCTGAAATAAATACCGCACCCAGCGCCGATTGCCAGGGCACGCCCATGCCGAGCACCACGGCGTAGGCGAAATAGGCATTCAGGCCCATGCCGGGCGCCATGCCGATCGGGTAGTTGGCGTACAGCGCCATGATGGCCGTGCCCAGCGCGGCGGCCAGGCAGGTGGCGACAAACACCGCTTCCTTGGGCACGCCGGCGTCGCCAAGGATGGCGGGGTTGACGAAGATGATGTAGGCCATGGTGAGGAAAGTGGTGATCCCTGCCACGGTTTCGGTCCGCACGTCCGAGCCGGCTTCTTTTAGTTTGAATAGTTTTTCAGCGATGGACATTGGGGCTCCCGGAATGGTGTCAGGAGCAGCATATCATCTCTCGGTCAGCTCCCAAAAGCCGTTTTGGCGGTGTGGCGCGGGCGCCAGCCGGTGGTCCAGCCGGTGGTCCAGCCGGTGGTCCAGCCGGTGGTCCAGTTGATGGGTCAGCCCGAGGGCGTCCAGGAAGCGGGCGTCGTGCGAGACCACGGCGAGCGCGCCGGTGTAGCTTTGCAGCGCCTGTTCCAGTGCCCGCACCGCGGCCAGGTCGAGGTGGTTGGTGGGTTCGTCCAGCAGCAGGAGCTGGGCCGGCTCCCCGCGCCACAGCGCGCAGGCCAGCGCCGCTTTCAGGCGTTCGCCGCCGCTCAGCAGGCAGGAAGGCGTCTGCACTTGCGCCGTCTGCAGGCCCAGCAGGGCAAGGCGGCTGCGCAGTTCGCCTTCCAGCAAGGGGCTGTCCAGCTGGCGCAGGCGCTCCAGCACCGTCAGTTCTGGCGGCAGCAGGGCGGCGGCATGCTGGTCCAGCCAGGCGTGCGGCACGCAGATCCGGCATTCGCCGGACAAAGGCGGCAACAGGCCCGCCATCATTTTCAGCAGCGTGGTCTTGCCGCAGCCGTTGGGGCCTGTGATCGCAAGCCGCACCGGGCCGGCCAGCGTGAAGTCCAGTGCCGCACCGGCTTGCGCTGCCGGGGGCGGGGCGCCGCCGGCGCCGCCGCGCGCGAGGGGCGTCTGCAAGCCTGGCGGCGGATACGGCGGCACCACGCTGTCGAACTGGACAACGCGCCTGCCCGGCGGGACGGTGCTGGCCGGCAGCAGCAGGGCGACGGCTGCGGGTGCGTTCAGGCGGGACGCGGCCTCGCGCACTGCATCGTCGAGGGCTGCGCTGGTGTCGGCGCGGCGCTGGACTTCGCGGCCGGCGCTGGCCTCGGCCTGCCGTTTCAGCTTGCCGCGCAGGATAGGGGCGATATTGGCCTCTTTGCCCACCCTGGCATTGCGGGCAGCGCGGGCTTGCTGGCCGTCGTGCTGCTTGCGCAGGGCGCGCAGCGCCGTGTCGCGTTCATTGCGCGCGTGTTCCAGCGCGCCGCGCGCGGCGTTGCCGGCGGCCTCGCGCTGTGTCTCGTAGTGGCTGTAGTTGCCGCCATAGCTGTGCAGGCCGGCCGCGTCCAGCTCGACGATGCGGTCCATCGTGTCCAGCAGCTCGCGGTCGTGGCTGACGACCACGGCGCCGCCGCGCCAGTCCAGCAAGCGCGCACACAGCCATGCGCGCCCGGCGCGGTCCAGGTGATTGGTGGGTTCGTCCAGCAGCAGGCCTGCCGCCCGGGACAGGAAGGCGCCCGCCAGGGCCACCCGCATCAGTTCGCCGCCGCTCAGGCCCGCGGCACTGTCGCCGGGCCGCAGTTGCGGCATGCCGCACTCGGCCAGCGCCTGCGCGAATTCGGCCGCCATGTGCCAGCGGCCCTCCAGCAGATCCAGGTCGTCGCTGCGGACTTCGCCCGCGTCCATGCGGCGCAGCGCGTCGAACAGCGCGGCCAGCCCGGCCACGGCGGCAACCGTGTCGCCGGCGGCAGGGCGTATTTCCTGCGGCACGAACACGACGCCGCCTTCGCGCAGCACGGCGCCGCTGTCGGGCGCGACCAGGCCTGCCATGACGCGGGCCAGCAGGCTTTTGCCTGTGCCGTTGGCGCCCACCAGGCCGGTTCGTTCGGCGTGGAAAGTGGCCTCCAGGCGGTCGAACAGGACGCGGCCGGAAGGCAGTGCCAGCGACAACCGGCGCAGGGCGATCGAGAAAACGCTGGAAGGTGAGGGCGCGTTGGACGGCGCCACGGCCACCGTGGCGGTGGCGTTGACAAGTACTGCCATAAAAGTAAGCTCCAGACGAGATATGACGTCATACGCAGGCCGCGCGGCGGTCGTGCGTTCTCTTGCTGAGGGGGCTTACTTCTTCATCGGCGCATACTCCTGAATGGGCGCTGCCCGAAAAATGGGCAGCGCACGCATTTTAGCGCAGCTTCAGGGCGGTGGCAATATCGGACCAGGCCACGTACTTGAAGTTTTGCGGACCGTCGGGCAGGCGCTTGTAGCCGTCCTGCACCACCAGCATGCCCTCGCTGTAGGCGCCGCCAAGGTTGGCGGAGCTGACATCCAGGCCGTCCGTTTCGGAAGCGCCGTCGATGCCGGCCGCCACGTTCAGGCCGATGCGGAAGCTGCCGCGCACCTTGTGCGGTGCAGCCGCATCAAGCACCACATAGCTGTTGCTGCCCTGGCTGGACACCACCAAGTAGCTCGCTTGCGCACCGTGGTAGAGCGACAGGCCTTCCACGTCGGCGGTCAGCACGCCGCCAACCGGCAGCACCATGCGCATGGCCGAGCCCTGGTCTGCAGCTGCCGGCAGTGTCCATACGCCGCGCTTTTCCTCGCCCACGTACAGGCGCCCGCTGCGGTCGTCGGCTACGCAGCCTTCGGGTTGGCTGGCGACCTTGAAGCTGCGCAGCAGGGTGCTGGTGTAGGCGCCGTCCTTGCGGCCGATGCGGTAGTGCTGGAACGTGCCGTCCTTGTCGTTGACGAAGGCTTCCAGGCCGCCGCCGGCCGGCTGGTAGACGCAGATGCCGTAGATTTTCTCCAGGCCGGTCTGGAACCTCGCGGTTTCGGCGACCGCGCCGCTGCCGTCTATCGTGAACAGCACAATGCTGTTGTCGTCGCGCTGGGTGGCCAGTGCCAGGTCGTGACGGGCGCCGTCCAGCAGCACATTCTGGCGCAGGTCCACGTTGTTCAGGCGGCCCGATTCCAGCAACTGGGTCTGCCTGCCGTGCATGTCGTAGACCAGCAAGCCTTGCTTCTTGTTGGTGCCCAGTACGCGCGAGGCGGACGGATCGGATGGATGGACCCAGATGGCCGGGTCGTCCGCAGCGTCGCCCAGGCGCGCCATGGGTTCGGTCTGGGCACGGGGCAGGACGACCGCAGGCGAGGCGGCGGGCGCGGTGGCTGCCGCAGCGTTGCCCGCAGCGGTGGCGGCACTGCCGGCTGCGAGGCCGCGTTGCGCAGCCAGTCCGGCCGGGACGGCGTGCCATTGCTTCGCATCCTCGTCGTTCAGCAGCAGTTCGGTGCGCGCGCCGCTGCTGCGGCTGGCCAGCGTGCGGCCGTAGGCGGCCGCCTTCAGCACGCGCGGCGCTTGCGCCTGCCAGGCGCCGTTGCGCAGGCTGAACAGGTTCAGCGTCTTGCCCTTGGCGTCCAGCATGGCCAGCCCGCCCGGCAGCAGCGCCAGTGCGCCGGCGCCGCCGGGCAGCTTGCCGTACGGCGGGCGCAGCGCCAGCGCATGGCGCTCGCCCACGCTGGCCGCGCCTTCCGCATCGGCGTTGTAGGCCCACAAGCCCATGCCGGACTCGCTGACGAACAGTGTGCCGGTGGCGTCGTCCGCGCGGCAATGGCGCACGTGCGTCGGCAAAGCGAGCCTGCGCACCAGTTTGCGTTCGGCGCCGTCCAGCAGCCACTGTTCGCCCTGGCCGTCCTTGGCGATCAGGAACTGGTAGCTGAGCTGCTGGGCGTCGCGGTACAGGCAGGCCGCTTCGGGTGCGAAGGCTGGCGCCGGGAAGGGCGCCTGCACGCGCAGCGTGCCCGCTTTCAGGTCCGCGTCGATGGCGACGGTGCGCTCGGTGTTCGAGTCGACCAGCGTGGCGAGCACGCCGCCGGGCTGGCTGCGGGTGTCCAGCTGCTTGCCGCGCACCGCATGGCGGGCGCGTTCGGCGCCATTGGCATCCAGCAGGCGCAGGGCGTTCTTGTCGAGCGCCAGCCAGCCGCCGTCCGGCAGCGCGGCCAGCTCCGTGGCCGCCGCGATGGCAGCCAGGGAGCCTGCCGAGGCAGGCGAGCCGGCCGGGCCGATCGACGCGGTGGTTGCAACGCCGGCCGGCAGGCCGGCTGCGGTGGCGCCGGCTGCTGCGGCGGTGCCGGCGAAGGCGGCGAATGCCGCCGTGATGATTGCTTGGGTCTTCATATCAGAACAGGCTGGCTTTCAGGGTGATTTTATAGGTGCGGCCATACTGCTCGTACTGCGCGTTATGGTTCTTGACGCCTTGGTAGACGTAGTACTTCTCGTTGTTCAGGTTGGACGCCTCGAACTGCAGCTGCAGCTGCTTGCTGATCTGGTATGCGAAAGACAGGTCGAGCTGCTTCTGGCTGTCGACGATGCGGTCCTGCGCCGGGTTCAGGATGTCGCCCATTTCAAGCAGGTACTCGGACTTGTAGTTCAGCGCCAGGCGGGTGCTGACCGGACCCTGTTCGTACCCCAGCATCACATTCATCACGCGGTCCGACTGGCCCGGCATGGAGATGCTGCGCGACAGGACCTTGCCGGCCTTGGTGTCGAAGCGCGCCACGTTGGCCCTGGAGTCGCTCAGGCTCGCGTTCACACCCGCCAGCAGGCGGTTGAAAGGCGCCGGGAGCATGCGCAGCGGCTGGGTCCAGGCCAGTTCGATGCCCTTCACGCTGGCCTTGTCGCCGTTGGCGTAGGAAGTGGCCGACGAGTAGCCCGCCCACTGGCCGGTACCGGCCAGGTTGGTGGTGTAGGTGAAGTTCTTGATCTCCTTGTGGAAGGCATAGGCCGACACCGTGCCGTCGGTGCCGAGGATGCGTTCCACGCCCAAGTCCAGGTTGCGCGCCTGCAGCGGGGCCAGGTCCGGGTTGCCGATGGTGGCTTCGGTGGCGCTGGCCAGGCTCACGCCCGGCGCCAGCTGGCTGAAGTTGGCGCGCACCACGGCCTTGGTGACGGCGGCGCGGACGCTGGTGTGCTCGTCGGCGTCGTAGCGCGCTTGCAGCGACGGCAGCCAGTTGGTGTAGGAGCGCTCGCGCTGCAACGGGGTGATGACGGAGCCGTTGACCTGGGAGCCGGCCGCGTCGAAGCTGGTGTGCTCGGCGCGCACGCCGGCCAGCACGCGCCAGGCGTCCCAGGCCAGCGTGTTCTGTACGTAGGCCGAGTCGATGTCCTCTTTCATGCGGAAATCGTTGATGGCCGATTCCGCAGCGAGGCGCGCCGCATTGCGGTCCAGGCCGGCGACACGGGCGCGCACGGCGGAAGGATCGATGGCCGTGCCGATGCGGCCCAGCTTGTAGTCCAGTTCATCGGCGCCCACGAAGGCGGCCAGGGCGGTGGGGCCGGCGCCCCAGTAGTTGGCGCTGCTGGCCTTGCTGCTGTTGTAGGTCCACTGGTTGGTGTCATTGGCCTTCTCGCGGCGGCTGGTCTTGGCGCCAAACTTCAGCGTCGAGCGCATCTCGCCGACAGGGAAGGCGTGCGACAGGTCGAAGCGCGCATGGCGTTCCTTGTCTTCCGAATAGCGCTGCTGCAGCGTGATGGCGTTCAGGCTGTAGCTGGCGGCGTCGTAGACGCCGGCCGGCGCGGCGAGCTGCGGCTTGGCGCCGTCCTTGAAACCGATGCCGGCAAAGTTGGCGTTGCCGCGGAAGCGCGCGTCATTGATCGATTCCGGCGTGTCTTCGTTGGCGCGGCTGGCGCCGCCTTCCACGTTCAGCTGCCAGTCGCCGAACTTCTGTTCGGTGCCCAGCACGGTGGAGCGGATCTCTTGCGTGTACTTGCGCTGGCGCAGGCGGCGCTCGGCGCGGGCGCTGGCGGTAGCGCCTTCGGTGAGGCTGCCGCCGGCGATATTGCTGATGGTGAGGCGGTCGCGCACCTCGTCGTCGCTGAAGCGGCTCAGCAGGTTGCGCATGAACCAGCTGCTGCCCGCTGCCGGGCGGTAGTCCAGGTTGATGGCGGCGGCGCGGCGCTCGCGCACCGGCAGGTAGTCGCGGAATTCGACGCCGCCCAGCTTGTCGCCGTCCCAGGCGCCCCCGGTTTCCACGTTGTCGGAGCCGAACTTGCGCTTCTCGCCGCTCAGGCCCACGGCCACGCCCAGGTGGCCGTCCATGAAGCGCTGCGCCCACAGCAGGCCGGCGCTGGGGCTGGTCTGCGCCGTGTTCTGGTCGCGGCTGGCCGCTGCGCTGAGCGACAGCACCTTGCCCGGCAGGTCGAAGGCGGACAGCGATTTCACTTCCACGGTGGCGCCCAGGGAGTTGGCGTCCATGTCCGGGGTCAGGGTCTTGCTCACTTCCAGCGAGCGGATCAGGCCCGCCGGCAGGATGTCGAGGGCCACGGCGCGCCGGCCCGCTTCTGGCGAGGGCACCAGCGCGCCGTTGATGGTGACGGCGTTCAGGTCCGGCCCCAGGCCGCGCACCGTGATGTAACGGCCTTCACCCTGGTCGCGCTGCACCGACACGCCCGGCAGGCGCGCCAGTGCCTCGGCGGCGTTCTTGTCCGGCAGGCCGCCGATGTCGTCGCTGCTGACGACGCTGATAATGTTGTCGGCCTTGTCCTGCGCGGCGATGGATTTGCGCAGGCTGGCTTGCTGGCCGGTGATGACGACGACGCCCGCCATGGAGGAGGATTCGGCCACCTGGGCGTGCACGCCCATGGAGGTCAGCATGGCCAGCACGCCCATGCTGAGGGCGGACAGGCGGAAGGTTGGCGCGGTTGGCTTGTGCATGGTTTTTTTCGTTGGTTGAAATGATGAGGTAACGCCGGGCATTCTAGAAAGGCAATATGTCGCTTCTGTTACAAAGCGGGTGCGGCGCGTGAGCCGTTTGCACCTCCCCCCGTTGCCAGGGGCGCCTTCCCGGGGCGGTCATGCCCTTGTCATAAAGCGCCGCTATGCTGCGGCCATGCTAAAACTGCACCGCCCCTATCTGATACTGTCGGCCGCCGGCTTGCTGCTGTTCCCCGTGATCTATGCGGTCATGGGCGAGGCCAGGCCGCCGGCGCAATGGAAATGGCTGGATATCCTTTGCGAAGGCGGCACGTCCGCCATGGCGGGCATCTGGCTGCTGATTACCCTGAGCAGCCGGCCGGGCGGCTTGGTGACGCGCCTGCTGGCGCTGGGCTTGGCGGCCATCATGCTGGGTTCGTGGGCGGATTGCCTGGATGAGTTCTTCCATGTCGCCAAGGACCAGCTGTGGGACAACTGGCTGGAGGCGTTGATGCCGCTGGGGATGCTGACACTCACGGGCGGCATGTATTACTGGCGCCAGGAACAGTTCAGCCTGAATGAACACTTGCAGAAACGCGAACGGCTGTTCCGCGACCATCGCGCCTTCGACCGTGTAACCCAGCTGGCCGGCGCCGACTACCTGCGCGCCCAGATAAGGCTGGAGCACGCGCGCGCCCCGGGCAATCCATGCGCGCTAGTGCTGCTGGACATAGACGGCTTCCACAGAATCAACCGTGAACACGGCCAGCGCGAGGGCGACCGGGTGCTGCAGGCAGTGGGCCACATGCTGCTGCTTAACCTGCGCAACGAGGATTTGTTGTGCCGCTACGCGGGCGACCGTTACGCCATCCTGTTGCCCGGCATGGTGCAGGCGCAGGCGCGCGAACTGGCCGAGCACTTGTGCAGCATGGTGGGCCGGATGCGCCACGCGTCGCCCGCCGGACAGATCGCGGTGGGACTGCGCCACGCCTGCACGCTGGCCGAAGGCGAGCCCGAGGCCTTGCTGGCCGAGCTGGGCAAGGCGGTCGACTTGGCGCCTGCAGCCGCAGGCGGCGGACACGGCCTGGCCGCGGCGTGATCGTCTACCACGGCGCCGGCGATGCGGTGATCCCTGCGCGGCACCAGCCGTGGCAGGTGCTGGACTACGCTGCCAGCCGCGATGCGGCGCTGCCGGCGCTGTGGCGCGGCAGCGGGCTGGATGGGCCGGATCTGCCGCCTGCGGAACTGCGCCTGACGCCGCAGCAGTATCTGCAGCTGCTGCAGAACGCCGCGCGCGTGCTCGGTAGCGCCGATACCGCCTTCATGCTGGGCCAGCAGATGCTGCCGGGCGACTACGGTCCGGCCAGCGCCGCGCTGCTGCGCGCCGGCAGCCTGCGCGAAGCCTTGCAGATCCTGGCGGCCGGCCAGTGCCTGCTGTCGCCGCTGCTTTGCCCGCGTTTTCGCGAGGAGGGCGCACTGACTGCGCTGTACTGGACCGACAGTTACGGCGCGCCCGGCCAGTTGCCCTTCCTGGCCGAGATGCACATGACGGCGCTGGCGTCCATGTGCCGCTGGCTGGGCGGCGAGCGCCTGCCCTGGCGCTTCTGTTTCAACCGCACGCGGCCGCGCTACACCGAACAGCACGAAGTGCACCTCGGCGCCGACCTGCGTTTCGACTGCCACCTCGACGCCATGCTGATCGACACCGCGTGGCTGGACCGTCCATGGCCGGCGGCCGCCCCCGCGCCGGCGCCGCCGGTCATGCCGGCCTGGGCCGCCGCCACATCGCCCAGCCTGCTGACCGTGCTGTACGACTACCTGCTGGCGCGCGTGCGCGCCGCGCCGACGCTGGAACAGACTGCGGCGGACTTCGCCGTCAGTCCGGCCACGCTGAAGCGCCACCTGGCGCGCCACCACACGCACTTCCAGGCCGAACTGGACCAGGTACGCACCCACGTCGCCTTATACCTGTTCCAGACCCGCCGCGCCGACAACGACGCCGTGGCCCGGCACCTGGGCTTCCACGACGCCACCAATTTCCGCCGCTCCTTCAAGCGCTGGACCGGCCAGACGCCAGGCCTGCTGCGCGAAGCGCTGCTCTCCGGCGCCAACTAAATCGCGCGGCGCCATTGTACAATTGGCGTCCAACAGACCCATGATCATCGATGCGACTACGTACCCACTATTGGTTGCTTGCTTCCTCCATTGTGCTGCCGGTGGCCGTATTTTGCAGCATCGCCCTCGACATGCTGCTCACGGCGCAGCGCGCGTCGGCGATGCGGCACATCGAGGAAAGCGCCCGCGCCGCCACGCTGGAAATCGACGCTGAAATCCGCCGCGCGCAGTCGGTGCTGCGGGTGCTGGCCAATTCCCATTCCCTCGCTTCCGGCGACATGCAGCGCTTTCACCAGGAGGCCGGCGCCGCCAATGCCGGCCACGGCGGCTGGATCATCCTGTACGACCGCAGCGGCCAGCAGCTGGTCAATACCCGGCTGTCGTACGACGCCAGGCTGCCGCTGCGGCCCGATCCCGAGGTCGTGGCGCAGCAACTCGACAGCGGCACCGGGGTGGTGTCGGGCATGAAATGGGGCCTGGACCTGAAACGGGTGTTCGTCACGGTCGAATTGCCCATCACCACGGCGGCCGGCGACCGGCGCGTGATTTCGCAGGCGTTCACGCCATCCTATTTTGCGCGCAGTTTCCACGCGCGCACCATCCCCGCAAGCTGGAAGGTCAGCGTCATCGACAGCACCGGCGTCATCATCGCCGAGCGCGGCCAGGAAGACGATCCGGCGCGCGTGCGCATCGCGCCCGATGTGCTGGCGCGGGTGCAGGCCGCGCCGGATGGCACGCTGCGCCACGCCAGTGCCCAGGGCACCGAAGTCTATTCGTATTTCGTGCGCTCGGCGCTGTCCGGCTGGGCGGTGGTGGTATCGGCGCCGGTGGCGGAAATCAATGCGGCGGTGCTGCGCGGGATGTCGGTGGCCATTGCCGGTTTTGTCATTGCCATCGGTTCGGCGCTGGCGCTCGGCATCCATACCGGACGCCGGCTGGTGCGCTTTGTGTCGGGCGCCTCCCGCGCGGCGCGCGCCCTGGGCGGCAGCCTGCCGGTGTCCGGCCTGCGCCATTCGAGTATCCGGGAAATGGAAGCGCTGAACGACGCCATCCGCGACGCCGACGCCCGCCTGCGCGCTGAAATGGTGAGCCGCGCCAGCGTGGAGGCGGAACGCAACGAATTGCTGGTGCGCGAGCGCGCCGCGCGCGAACACGCGGAGCAGCAGAACGCGGCCAAGGATGAATTCCTGGCCATGCTGGGCCACGAGCTGCGCAACCCCCTGAGCGCTATCACCAGCGCGGTGGCCCTGCTCGACATGGGCAGCCAGGCCGGCGCGCCGCCGCAGGCAGGCCAGCGGGTGCGCGAGGTACTGCGGCGCCAGACTGCCCACCTGACGTCGCTGGTGGATGACCTGCTGGAGGTGAACCGGGCGCTGATGGGCAAGCTGGCGCTGAGCAAGCGCCAGATCGACCTGGCCGATGCGGCGCGCGGCTGCGTCGAAACGCTGCAGGCCGGCGGGCGGCTGGAGCAGCACCGCATCGAACTGCACGCCGAGCCGGCCCCGGTGCTGGGCGACGCGACCCGGCTGGCGCAAGTGATCGACAACATTCTCGACAACGCGCTGAAATACAGCCCCGCAGGATCTTCCATCGCCATCCGCGTAACGCAGGAAGACGGCATGGCGCAGCTGACGGTGCGCGACCAGGGCGTGGGCATTCCGGCGCAACTCCTGCCGCACGTGTTCAAGGTGTTCGTGCAGGGCGAACAGACCTTGCAGCGCGCGCAGGGCGGGCTGGGCATAGGCTTGACGCTGGTGCAGCGGCTGGTGGAAATGCACGGTGGGACGATAGGCATCGCCAGCGCAGGGCCCGGACAGGGCACCTGCGTGACCGTGCGGTTGCCTGTCGCCGACGCTGCCGGCCCGGCGCACATGGCGGCGGCAACCGGCCCGCTGACGGCTACAAGTTGAAGAGCTGGCTGTAGATGCGCGCGGCCATCAGGCCTGCCGGCGTGTGCTGCAGCGATGGCGCCAGCAGGCGCGCCAGCGTGGCCATGGCTTCCTCTTTGCTGTCCGACGCTGCCAGGCGTGCTTCCAGCAGGCGCAGCTCGCAGCCTATCGATTCCCATGCGTGTTCGTCGGCCGGAAAGTGGTGGCGGATAACCGGACGGTCCGTGCGCACGCGCGGCGCGGTTTCGGCGGTGGCCAGCTGGCCGGTCCGTTGCGCCGCATCGTGGCCGGCGCTGGATGAGCCATGCTGCGCGGCCGCCGACGCCGGCGCTGCTGTTGACGATGCCGCCGCTTGCGTGCGCCCCTGGCTGGAAGCCGGCCTGGCGCCGGCGCGGTCCGGCACAGCGTCCGGCGGCAGCACCGGTTCGGCCGGCTCCCGCTGCGGCGCGCTCTGGACCTTGGCCGGCTGTATTGCGGCTGACGGGGCTGCGCCGCCATGCTGCGTTCCGGCAGGCTGGCTGTCCGGCGCTTCGGCCGCCAGCGGCGCCGCGGCGTCGCTGGCCGCAGGCAGCGGCAGGTGCGCCGCCAGCGCATGCAGACGGTAGCCGTCTGCCACGCGGCGGTAGAAGGCGGCCGGGTCGCCGACCCGGGCCATTACGCCGCGCAGGGTGAGCAGGGCGGAAGGGCCGCTGCCCGCCGCCACGGCGGCGGCGGCAAACGCATCCGCGTTCAAGCCCAGTTCCGTCAGTTCGTGACGCGCCACCAGCAGTTCCGCCGACGGCTGCTGCCGCGACAGGTTGTAGCCGATCAATTCCGGCAGGAAGTCGTCACCGTTGTGTGCAAGCGACAGTTCCAGCGCTGCGCTGCGGTAGTTGCCCAGCGGGATGCCGGCATCGGCATTGCCGGCGCCGCCCGCCTGCAGGTCGCGGTACAGCAAGTAGCGGTTGCGGTCCGGCACGCCATTGCCCAGTTGCTCCAGATAGCTCGCAATCATGGGCTGGAAGTCGACATCGTCCCAGCGTTCCACCACGCCGTACAGCGAAGCGCCGTCCGCCAGCCGGGCCGGCGCGGCCAGGCGCAAGAACTGGCGCGCCTGCGCCTGCGTGGCGAAGTGGCGGCGCGGCGCGCCGAATTCGCGCGCTACCTGGTAGCGGTGGTAGGCGTCGGTGACGCTTTGCGCGTGATGGCTGATCCAGCCGGCCAGTTCGTCATAACGTGCAGGCAGGCAGGCAGCCTGGCCGGCTGCGGTGTCGAGCTGGCTGCGCAGGAATAGCGCGGCGTCGGCGGCGCGCAGCGAGTCGCCAGCTTCGGACAGGGCGGCGTAGATGCGCCTCGATGCTTCGGGGGAGGTGGTGGCTACGGGATTCTGCATGACTTGTCTCGCTCAGCTATCAGTTTTTTCCAGTATGCAAAATTGTCGCTTGCATGCGTAGCAGTGATTGTCCCGCCACTCTGTAAGACTAGACTGACAACGCGAAAAAGCCACCCCGAAAAGCCACTCGGCAAGCCAGCCCCCTCGGGATTCAAAACTTGGTAAACTGGCTTTCGTCCAGGGTGCTGGCGGGCGCCAGGGCCGCCGCCGGGCCGGGGCGCTGCGGGCGCGGCTTGGCCGATTTCACCGAACGCACATTGGAACGCGCCGGCTGCTCCTCGCTGGCGTAGCGCTTGAACAGCGCCATCAGATGCGCCAGGTGGTCGGCCTGCGAACTCATCTCTTCCGAGGTGGCGGCCAGTTGTTCCGAGCTGGCGGCGTTGGTCTGGGTGGCCTGGCTGAGCTGGCCCACGGCGGCATTGATCTGGCCCACGCCTGCCGACTGCTCTTCGGATGCGGCGGCGATTTCCTGCACCAGATCCGAGGTGCGGCGGATGTTCGGCACCATGGCGTCCAGCAGCACGCCGGCCTGTTCGGCCAGGTCGACGCTGTTGGCCGCCACTTCGCCGATCTCCTGCGCCGCCACCTGGCTGCGCTCGGCCAGCTTGCGCACCTCGGCCGCGACCACCGCGAAGCCCTTGCCGTGCTCGTGCGCGCGGGCCGCCTCGATGGCGGCGTTCAGGGCCAGCAGATTGGTCTGGTAGGCGATATCGTCGATGATGCTGACCTTTTTGGCGATCTGGCGCATGGCCGCCGCCGTGGCTTTCACCACGTCGCCGCCCTTGGCCGCTTCCTGCGCCGCCTTGGTGGCTATGCCGTCGGTGATGCGGGCGTTCTCCGCGTTCTGGGTGATGGAAGCGGTCATCTGTTCGATGGAGGCGCTGGTTTCCTCCACGCTGGCGGCCTGCTCGCTGGAGGCCTGCGACAGCGATTGGGCCGTGGCGCTGACCTCGGTGGAGGCGCTGGCCAGCGCGCCGGTGACTTGCTGGATGTCGCGCACGATGCTGCTCAGGCTGCGTGAAATCCACACCGCCAGCAGGCAGCCCAGCACGGCGATCACCACCGCGAAGGACAGGATCCACAGCTTGGCCTGCCGGGCGATGCCGGTCATCTCGGCCGATTCGGCCTTGGTCTCGGCGGCATTGACCTCGCGCAAGCGGGCGCTGGCGCTGGCGATGCCGGCGTCCGCCCCCTTCACGGCCTTGTCCAGGTCCGCCACCGTGGCGCCTTTTTCGCGCAGCGCCTCCAGGTGCGCCATCTGCTGGCCGTATTCCTTGGTGGAGGCCAGGATTTCATTCAGCAAGCCTTGCTCTTCGCGCGACACCTCGCCGCCGGCCAGGTAGCTGTTGGCGGCCTTGTCGATCTCGGCCATTTCGGTGCGGAATTTGGCGGCATAGTCGCCGCCGCGCAGCACATAGTTCTTGAAGCTGTGCGTGGCGCGCCCATGCGCCGCGGCGATGGACATGACAGCGTCCTTGCGCGCCAGCGTCACGCTCTCGATATTGTTCCAGCGTCCCAGCAGGGCGCTCAGGCTGGCAAAAGCCGTCAAGCCCAGCAGTACGACCAGGATCACGATACCGCCCAGTCCAACATGCAGCCGGGTCTCCATTTTCATGTGCTTCAGCATGGCTTTTCCTCCTGACGGCGCGGGCCGCTAAGAAGGACATTGTGCCGCAATCGGCACGCACAATTGTCACCAAATCCCACAATGCCGCATTTACCTCAGCTTTGTTCCGCATCCACAACATAGCAGTCCCGGCCGTTGCGCTTGGCCTCGTACAGCGCCCGGTCGGCGCGCGCGATCAGGCTGGACGCTGTCTCGCCCACGCCTTCGCCGCCGCCCTTGTACAAGGCCACGCCTATGCTGGTGGTCACTTGCATCGGTGAACCATTGACCGTGAACGGGGTGCGCACGGCGGCCACGATCTTGGCCGCCAGCTGCGCCGCTTCGCCGCCCTGGTCCACGTTCTCGAGCACGATGATGAACTCGTCCCCGGCCAGGCGCGCCACCAGGTCGACCGCCCGCACCGACTGGATCAGGCGGCTGGCGAACTCTTTCAGCACGTCGTCGCCGGCGCCGTGGCCCAGGCTGTCGTTGATGGCCTTGAAGTGGTCGATGTCGAGGTAAGCCAGCGCCATGCGGCGCGCCAGGCGCTGGCTGCGCGCCATGGCTTGCTGCAAAACCTCCTCGAATTTGCGGCGGTTGGCGATGCCGGTCAGCGCATCGACCCGGGCCAGCTCGATCAGCTGCTGTTCCACCGCCTTGATGCGGCTCATGTCCTGCGTCAGCGCGTACACGCCGGCCACGCTGCCGTCGGCCCGTACATCCGGCACGAAAGTGGTTTCCAGCGTGCGCAGGTCGCCGTGCAGGCGGGCGCGGTGTTCGAAGCAGACGCGCTGGCCGGCGAAGGCGCGCGCCAGCTGGGGCAGGGTTTTGCCGTAGGCGGCCGCCCCCATCACCTCGCGCAGCGGCCGGCCGGCCAGGCTGGCCGGGTCCAGGCCCAGCCAGTGCTGGAAAGTGGCGTTGCCGAAGCGCAGGGCGTGCCCGCGGTCTATATACGAGATCAGCGCGGGCAGGTGGTCGGTGATCAGTTGCAGGCGTTGCTCGCTGGCGGCCTGGGTCAGCTCGGCGTTGCGGCGCTGGGTGATGTCCATCGACATCGCGTAAATGCCCTGCACCTGGCCGGCGGCGTCCACGTCCGGCACCAGGTCGGTCATCAGGTGCAGCGCGCGCCCCAATTGCACGCCGTCGCGTTCCTCATGCACGCGTTCGCCGCGCAGCGCAGCGTCCATCTTGTCCTTCCAGTTCAGGTAGACCGCCGGGCCGAACACTTCGCTGACCGACTTGCCCAGCATGGCGTCAGGGTCCATCCCCAGCAGCACCTGGTAGTGCTCGTTGGTGAAGCGGTAACGCAGGTCGCGGTCCAGATAGGCCACCAGCGCGGGCATGCTGTCGGCGATCATGCGCGCGCGGTGCTCGCTGGCGGCCAGCTGTTCCTCGTGCGCCACCCGCTCCGAGATGTCGTGCAGGAAGGCGGTGGCGATCATGCCGCTGTCGTGGCGCAAGCTGCCGATCGACAGCTCCACCGGGATCTCGTGGCCGTCGCGGTGCTGCGCCGCGATGCGGGTGCGTTGCAGCCGGCGCTGGCGCGGCAAGCCGTCCGGCGCGCTGCGGCCGGCGGCCAGGCGCATGATGCCCAGCGCGTGCGCGCTGCGCAGGCGGGGCGGCACGATCAGCTCGGCCACGTTGCGGCCCACGGCTTCGTCGCGGCGCCAGCCGAAGGTCTGCTCAGCCTGTGCGTTCCATTCGGTCACCGTGCCGTCGGGGCCGGTGCTGACGAAGGCGTCGGGTGCATGCTCGAGGATGCTGCGCACCAGGCTCTCGCTGGCCAGCACGCGCTCCTGGGTGGCGGCGCGCTCGGCGGTCAGCTGGTAGAACGCCTCGCTCAGCTCGCCGATTTCGTCCTGCCGCCCGGTGCGCAGCGACGCCAGGTCGGTGCCGCCCCGGCGCAGCAGCGCCACCTGCGAGCGCAGGCGCTCCAGCGGCGCCAGCAGGCGGTCGATGGCCAGCCAGGCGACCAGGCCGGCCACCGCCGCGAACACGCTGGCGGCCAGGATGGCCCGCTTGCGCAATTCAATCAGCGGGGCGAAAGCCTCGTCGGTGGGATAGCGGGCCGCCACGATCCAGTTGGTGGCCTTCAGGCGCTTATATGAATAGATGCCTTCGTTGCCGTCCTTGTTTTTCGCCTCGGTCCAGCCCTCGAAGCCGTTCAGCGCCATTTCCGTGGCGCGGTTGTAGCCGGGCCGGTCATTGATGTTGCGCAGCAGGCGCTCCGGCGTGGGGTGGTGCAGCAGGATGCCGCTGGCCGTCATGATGAACATGAAGCCGGTCTTGCCGGGCTTGAGGCCATTGATCGGGCCGAAGAAGTCGGACTGCTGCAAGTCGATGCCGGCTGCGATCACGTAGGCCACTTCGCCGCGCGGGTCCAGCACCGGCTGGGTCATCAGGACCACCGGGCGGCCCGACAGCCGGCTCAGGAAGGGCGCCGAGATCAAGCCGGCGCGGCTCTTGACGGTATTGTCGAAATAGGGCGCGCCGGCGGCGGAAAGACCTGCTTCCTTCAGGTCCGGACGCATGGTGGCGACCATTTTGCCGCTGCGGTCGAACGCCACCACGTTAAAGAATTCCGCGCCGACCGCAGGGCGGGCCAGCAGCAGCGCCTGCAGCGCGGCCGGGTCGCTGTGGATGCCGGGCGGCAGGCCTTCGGGCAGGGTGGAGAGCAGTGCGCGCTTGGCTTCCAGCTGTTCATCGACGTAGGAGGCGGCGGTCGACAGCACCGCATACTGCTGGGCGCCGATGACGGCCTTCATGTCGCGCTCGGCCAGCATCAGCGCGACAGTGGTGACGATGGTGGTGGCGGCCAGCACCAGCAGGATGACAACCGTGGTCATCCGGGATTTCAGGGTACGTGGCAGTAAGCCGGCTGGGGCCATGTCTTTGAGCAAGTCGTTCGGTAGCGTGGAGTATTGCACACCCGGCCCCGGCTAGCCACGGAATTTGGAACGAATGGCGCGCCGGCCGCACATGCCCTACAATTGCTGCACCGCATCTAAACAGAGCCCCGAGTGATCTCCAAGCCCGTCCTGCTGGCCGCCGTAGCGGCCGCCGTCCTGTCCGCCGCCGGCGCAGGCTACTATTACACCCACCGCGCCGCGCCAGGCGCGGGCGCCGGCGCTCCAGTTGCCGGCCAGCCCGACGCCGCCGGCGCCCCCGCCCCGGCGCAGCAGGCCATCGCCGGCCAGCTCAAGGAAGTGCTGGCGGCCTATCGCAAGACCATCGTGCTGCTTGCAGATGAACAGTCGCTGAGCGAGGCGGAGAAATCGCGCGCCAACCAGGTCGGGCAGGGGCTGTTCCACGACAACCAGCTGCGCATCGCCCGCATCGACGAGGCGCTGGCCGCGCTGGCGGCGTCGGCCGACGCGGGGCGCTTTGCCGGCATGGGCGCGCTGCTGGACTATATCGAGGCCGATCCCGGCCTGTACGACGCCGACCGGCTGGCGTTCCGGGAACTGCTGCAATCGCTGCGCGGCTATGTGGCCAAGGACGGCTCCCTGCCTGCCATCAAGCTGCACAAGCGCATTTCGGAGGACCTGGACGCGCTGGCCGAGATCGAACGCAATTACGACCAGGAGATCAAGCAGATCTTCGGCCGTTTCGAAACGCGCGGCATCGAGCTCAAGCGCGAGCGCTGGGACGACTACGTGGCGCACCTGAAGAAACTGTACAGCCGCGAACAGATCCTGAAGGAATACGGCGTGGTGATGCCGTATCCGCAGCCGCCCGCCGGCGCCGGCGCTGGCCCGGCCAAGCCGGAGGACGGCGAGATCTTCGGCAAGGCGCTGCCGAAAAAGACCGTGGTGCTGACCTTCGACGACGGCCCGCACAAGCGCTACAGCGAAGAGATTGCCGCCATCCTGAAGCAGTACGGCGCGCCGGCCGTGTTCTTCGAGGTGGGCCGCAACATCGGCAGCGTGGACGGCGCGCAGCAGGCCAAGCTGAACGGCGGCGCGGAGGTGAGCCGCAAGCTGAAGGCGGCCGGCTACACGCTGGCCAACCACAGCTACAGCCACGCCCAGCTGTCCAAGGAAAGCGGCGACAAGCTGCAGGCCGAGATCCTGAACACCGACGTGCTGCTGAAGGCGGTGGACGCCGAGCGCTCGCCATTGTTCCGCTTCCCCTACGGCGCGCGCAACAGCGAGGGCATGGCCATGCTGCACAAGGCCAAGCTGCAGTCGGTGATGTGGAACATCGATTCGCTGGACTGGGCCGACCCGGTGCCCAGTTCGATCGCCGGACGCGTGCTGCAGGGCGTGGAGAAGGAAGGGCGCGGCATCATCCTGTTCCATGACATTCACGAGCGCACCGTGAAGGCGCTGCCCATCATCCTGGACCGCCTGGTGGCGGAAGGCTACCAGTTCGCCGGCTGGGACGGCACCGCCTTCAAGGCGGCGCAGGGCGCGTCCGCGCAAGCACCGGCCCCGGCGGCGCCGGTGTCCGCCGGCTACGGCAACTCCTGGGCCATTGTGATCGGCATCGACGACTACGCGAAGTGGCCCAAGCTGCAGTACGCCGTGCGCGACGCGCAGGGCGTGCGGCAGACGCTGATCGACAAGTTCGGCTTCGCCGCCGAGCGCGTGGTGACGCTGAAGAATGCGGAGGCCACGCGGGCCGGCATCCTGCGCGCCTTCCACGACCGGCTGGCGCATGGCGGCGTGCAGAAAAACGACCGTATCTTCGTGTTCTTTGCCGGCCACGGCGCCACGCGCAAGCTCAGTTCCGGGCGTGACCTGGGCTACATCGTGCCGGCCGACGCGGACCCGAACCAGCTGGCCACGGACGCTATCCCGATGACCGAGATCCAGAACATCGCCGAGAGCCTCAGCGCCAAGCACGTGCTGTTCGTGATGGACGCCTGCTACAGCGGCCTGGGCCTGACGCGCGGCGGCTCCTCGTCGTCCTTCCTGCGCGACAACGCCAAGCGCATCGGGCGCCAGATGCTGACTGCCGGCGGCGGCGACCAGCTGGTGGCGGACGGCGGCCCGAATGGCCATTCGGTGTTCACCTGGACCCTGCTGCAGGGCCTGGGCGGCAAGGCCGACCTGAACGGCGACGGCCTGATCACTGCGACCGAGCTGGCGGCCTATGTGGCGCCGGCGGTGGCGGGCGTGTCCAGCCAGACTCCGGCGTTCGGCAGCCTGCCGGGTTCCGAGGGCGGCGACTTCGTGTTCGAGCTGCCGGCCGAGACCGAGTTCCTGGGCGCGGGCACGGCGCAGCTGTCGAACGACGCCATCGCGCTCAATTCCAAGCTCGATGCCAAGGCCGAGGCCAAGCAGGACGCCAAGCCTGATGCGGCGCCGGTGGCCGTCACCATCAAGGACTTGCAGGGCAAGGACCAGGCCATCACGCCGCCGGCGGCGGTGCCGGTGTCCGCGCGCCAGCTGGCCCAGCGCGCCAACGACCGTGGCCTGCAGCTGTACAAGGAAAAACAGTACGCGGCGGCCGAGGCGCAGTTTACCGAGGCGCTCAAGCTGCGCGCCGACTTCGCGCTGGCGGCCAACAACCTGGGCTTCGTGTTCTACAAGCAGGAGCGCTACCCGGAAGCGGCGCGCTGGTTCGAAAACACCATCAAGATGGACCCGTCGCGCGCCATCGCCTATCTGAACCTGGGCGACGCCACGGCGCGCGCCGGCGACGGCAAGCGGGCGCAGGGCGCCTACAAGACTTACCTCGAACTGGCGCCGAACGGCAGCGGCGCGGCGTATGCGCGGCAGCAGCTGGAGAAGCTCTGATGGCGGTGACGGAGCGCCTGTGAAGCCTATCGAAGGCATCCTGTGGGACAACGACGGCGTGCTGGTGGACACGGAGCGGCTGTTCTACCAGTCCAACCGCGAGCTGTTCCTGCCGTTCGGCGTGGAGTTGACCGAGCTGGATTTCTTTAACTGGTACCTGGCCGACAACTGCGGCGCGTGGCACCTGCTGGCGCATCTGGGCATGAGCGAGGAGCGCATCGCCGAACTGCGCGCAGGGCGCAACCGGCGCTACTCGGAATTGCTGCTGGGTGCGGCCGTCGAACCCATCGCCGGGGTGGCGGAGCTGCTGTCCGAGCTGGCGCCACGGCTGCCGATGGGCGTAGTGACCAGCTCCATGGGCAGCCATTTCGAGCTGATCCATTCCAGGCTGGACCTGCTGCGCCATTTCCGCTTCGTGCTGACGGCGGAGCACTATGCGCACAGCAAACCGTCGCCCGAGCCGTATTTGCTGGGGCTGGAGCAGCTGGGACTGGCGGCAGGCCAATGCGTGGTGGTGGAGGATTCGCCGCGCGGCCTGCAGGCTGCCACTGCAGCGGGCATACGCTGCATCGTGCTGCGCAACGCGCTGACGCGGCACTATGACTTTCCGGGCGCGTGGCGCATTGCCGACGACATGGCCGGCCTGCACGCCGAACTGGCGGCGCTGGCCGGCGCGGAGCGCTAGCGCATGGCGCGCTTTCACCTGTGCTGGGAACTGGGCGGCGGCCTGGGGCACGCCGGACGGCTGAAGGTGCTGGCCGCGGCCCTGCTGGCGCGCGGCCACGAGGTGAGCGTCAGCCTGCGCGACCTGGCGCAGGCGCATGGCCTGTTCAGTGGCCGGTTCAGTGACCCGTTGCGCGCCGCTCCGGGCGTCATGGGCGCGCGCGGGCCGCAGATGCCCGCATTGCGCACGCCCCCGCTGCAGGCGCCGGTCTGGCTGCACCGCACCGAAGGCATGCCGCCGAACCACGCCAGCCATGCCGAGATCCTGCTGACCGCGGGTTATCTGCAGGCGGAGCCGCTGGCAGGCCTGGTGGCCGGCTGGCGCTCCATCTTCAGCCTGTTGCGTCCCGAGGTGGTGGTGGCGGACTACGCGCCCACCGCCATCCTCGCCGCGCGCAGCATGGGTTTGCGCAGCGCCTCGGTCGGCTCGGCATTCTCCATGCCGCCGCCCGGGTGCGCCTTGCCCTGCCTGCGTGAATGGGAGAACATCGCGCCGCAACGGCTGGCCGATGCCGAAGCGCGCGTGCTGCAAGCCGCCAATGCCGTGCTGGCGCACCATGGCGCGCCGCCGCTGAGCTGGGCCGCCGATCTGCTGCTGGGTGACGCGCCGCTGCTGACCACATGGCCCGAGCTCGACCCGTTCAGCCGCACCGCCGGCGCCGCTGGCGTCGAATGGTACGGCCCGGCCTTCCTGCCGGCCGGCGGCGCGCCGCCGGCATGGCCGCCGGGGAACGGCCCGAAGGTGTTCGCCTATCTGAAAACCGGCCATGCCGACCACGCGGAAGTGCTGGCTGCGCTGGCGCAGCAAGGCTGCCGGGTGCTTTGCTACTTGCCGGAAGTCGCCGGCGGCAAGGCGCCGCCGGTCACCGCGCCCAGCCTGGCGTTCGCGCGCGGGCCGGTTGCGCTGCAAGCCGCACTGGCCGAGGCGCAGTTGTGCGTCGCCCACGGCGGCGAGGCGACCCTGGCGCAAGCCATGCTGGCCGGGGTGCCGGTTTTGATGCTGCCCATGCAGCTGGAACAATTCCTCACCGCGCGCCGCATCGCCGCAGCCGGGATGGGCGTGAATGCCGCGATGCTGGCCAAGCCGCCCGACTGGCGCGCGCTGGTGCGCCACATGCTCGCCACACCCGGTTATGCAAACGCTGCGCAAGCATACGCCGCGCGCGCACAAGGCTACAAAGTGGAAGAGATGGCCACGCGCGTGGCCATGGCGCTGGCACGGCAGGCTGGAGGGAGCTGAACGCGCTTTTCAGCACAGCTTGGTACGCTTGGCCAGTATGTCATTTGGGACGCGGCGGGACGATGCCTGCATCCGGCCGCACGGGATCGCCGGCGCGCAGGCGGGCGATGCAGGCGGCGACTGCGCGCGCCACCACGCGGACCTCTTGCTGGAACTTCTGCTCGCGGTCCAGCACTTCATGGCTGTCGGCATAGGATTCGTAGTAGCCCAGATACCGGTCCAGCTCGGCCTGGCCGCCCGCGCTCACCAGCCCCATCCAGCTCAGCCAGTCCGACAGACTCCGCCGCAGGCTTTCCACGCCCGCCACGTCGCCATGCACCACCAGCCCGTAGGCGCGCCCAGCCAGGTGCTTGGGGTAGCCCCAGCCGGCCAGCTCCAGCGCCTTGGCTTCGGCCGCCTGCTTGCCGTGCGTGCTGGTGGGGTCCGGATTGCCGCCGTCGGCGCAGACCAGCCGGTCTATCATCAGCTTGAGCGGGCTGGGCGCCTGGTACCAGTACACGGGCGTGAGGATGATGACGCCGTGCGCCGCCACCCATTTCTCGTAGATCTCGGCCATCCAGTCATTGGTCTGGCGTTCCGCGTGGTTGGGGTAGCAGCTGCACGGCCAGTGGCACAGCGGCATGGCGGTCGAGACGCAGCGCTTGCAAGGATGGATGTGCAGGTCGTAGCTGGAGGTCAGCAGGCTCAGGTCCAGCACATCGGTTTCGATCTGCTGCGCGGACAGCGTTTCACGCGCCAGTTGCGCCATGCGCCAGGTTTTGGACACTTCGCCGGGGCAGGTGCCGTCGTTGCGCGCCGAGCCGATGATCAGCAGCGCGCGCGAAGGCGTGGCCGGATCCTTCTGTCTGTGTTCGGCGGCGCGCAGGCGCTCGCGGGTGGCCACCCATTCGGCCGACAGCTTGTATCCGGGATCGGCGTAGCCTTCGCCGGCGGCCTGGGTGACAGGCGCCTTGCGGCCCGCATGGTAGTTATTCCAGGCCACTTCCTCCACCTGGTCCAGGGCGCCGCGCACCGCATCGAATGCTGGATCGAGGAAGGAACGCTGGAACTGCAGGCCGAACTCCTGCCGTTCCAGCGGTTTGGGCGCCTGGCCCTTGCGTATCTCTGTCATGGCGGCCTCCGGAGGAAGCCTCAAGCTTGCCACTGCCGCGGCAGGCGCTCTGTACGCTAACGTACGGTCAGAACTCCTGCCATTCGCCGTCGGCTTCATGCACCGGCGCGGCGCCGCCCGCCGCCTTCCGTGCGGCTGGCTTGGCCGGACCGGCCGGGGCGGGCAGCTGCGCGGCGGCCTTGCCGGCCGGGCGCCGCTTCGGCATGCGGCTGACAGTGGCGCCTTGCGCCTTGGCGGCGCCGTCCGCCAGCGTAAACACGCCCACCGTGCCCGACAGTGCCAGCGCTTGCTCGCGCATCGCGGCCGCCGCCGCCGAGGCCTGCTCCACCAGTGCCGCGTTGCGCTGTGTGGTTTCGTCCATGTCGCAGATGGCGCTGTTGATCTGTTCGATACCGTCCAGCTGCTCCTGGCTGGCCGACGCGATCTCGCCGATGATATCCGTCACGCGCCGCACGCTGGCCACGATGTCCTCCATCGTATGTCCGGCCTGGTCCACCAGCCTGGCGCCCCCGTCCACCTTGTCGACCGAGTCGGCGATCAGCGCCTTGATCTCGCGCGCCGCCGCAGCCGAACGCTGCGCCAGGTTGCGCACTTCATTGGCCACCACGGCGAACCCCCGGCCCTGTTCGCCCGCGCGCGCCGCTTCCACGGCCGCGTTCAGCGCCAGGATATTGGTCTGGAAAGCGATGCCGTCGATAACGGCAATGATGTCGACGATCTTGCGCGACGATGCGTTGATGGCAGCCATGGTGTCGACCACCTGCGCCACCACCGCGCCGCCTTTGCCCGCCACGTCCGACGCGGACAGCGCCAGCCGGTTGGCCTGGCGCGCGTTGTCGGCGTTCTGCTTCACGGTCGAGGTCAGCTGCTCCATCGAGGAAGCGGTTTCCTCCAGCGAACCGGCCTGCTGTTCGGTGCGTGCCGACAGGTCGGCATTGCCGGACGCGATTTCCGCCGACGCGGTGGCAATGGTGTCCGTCCCCACGCGCACCTGGGTGACGATGCGCACCAGGCTGTCGTTCATGTCGCGCAGCGCCGCCGTCAGCTGGCCCGCCTCGTCGCTGGAGCGGACTTCGATTGCCGAGCTCAGGTCGCCGCCGGCCACGGTGCGCGCCACTTTCACGGCATGGCCGAGAGGGCGCACGATGCCGCGCGTGATGTACCAGGCCGTGGCCAGGCTCAGGACGGCGCCCGCTGCGCCAAGCAGCACCATGAGCAGGCGCGCGTTGGCCGCCACGTCCTGCGCCGCCTGGCCGGAGGCCTGCATCAGCGCCACCTGAAAATCGATCAGCTGATCCACCGCCGCAAAATAGGCCAGCTGTTCGCCGCGCACGCGCTGGTACAGGGTGGCGATGGCCGCTTCGCGCTCGCCGGCCTTGGCCTGCGCCAGCAGCACGGCAGTGCCGGCGCCGTAGCTGGCGCGCGTGGCGGCAATGCGTGCCAGCTGGGCGCGCGCTTGGGGCAGCGTCACTATGCTGTCCAGCCTGGCCAGATGGGCATCGGCTTGCCTGGCGCTCTGCTCCGCCAGGTCCAGTTCGGCCTTGGCCGCCGCCGCGTCCTGCATCAGCAATATATTGCGCAGGCTGCGCGCCTGCTGGTTGGCGCTGTTTTTGATCTCGTTCAGCAGGCGGATCTTGTTGTAGCGGTCGCCTATGGTGACGCCGATCTCGCCGCTGACGGCTTGCAGGCGGGTCACGCCGACACCCACCACGACGGCCATCAGCAGCACGGTGAGCGAGAAGGCGATGGTGAGGCGGTGTCCGATCTTGATATTGGCGATATTCATCTGGCCTGGTTTCCCGCGTGTTGTTTGAATTCTGGAAAAATAGTGTAGCAGTGCTATTTTTATTTTTAAAGAAATATTTCTTGATAAGAATCCATAAAAAATTTGTATGATCGTTTTTGCTACACAATGTGAAACTGCTAGGGTGGAAATGTTGCGATTTACGCCAAGCACGGTGTACACTCGATTGCAAGTTGCAGAGGCGCAAGCACCGCCATTCGTGGAAATCGCATAACCGTGGAGTCTGTTCCAACGTGTATTCACAAACGCAAATCGATCCGGTCGTGAGTTTCCAGAATGCGCAGGGCGAGACGGTGCGCGCCACCATCGTCAACCTGCAGCGGCGCGCGCTGGTGATGGAGGTGTACAACCCGTATTCCATCGTGCAGGCCAGCGAAGTGCTGAGCGAACTGACGGTGCGCATCGGCACCCGCTGCGGCTATTCGGGCAAGGCGGTGGTGGTGAGCATCGTCAACACCGGACTGACGGCCGTGGTGTCGGTGACGCTGATCGACGAATGGCGCGAGCTGGGCATGGAAGGCATGGCCGGGATGGGCGATATGCCCGGCGGCGGGCTGGCGTTGTCGCCCGGCGCCGTGCGCCGCGAGGCCAGCCAGTTCGTTGCGGACTGGGACGAACGCTTCCGCATCCGGCGCGATTACCAGATCGCCATCAACGAAACGCGCGCCTACCTGTCCGAAGTGGCGCGCTGGGTGGAACAGGTGGATCTGTCCGGTGCGCTGCCCAGGGAGCACGGCAAGCTGCGTGCCGACGTGTTCGCCGAACTGGCCGAGCCGCTGGTGCTGCGCACCAAACGCTATTTCGGCGACATCAACGCCGAGGCGGCGCTGGTGGAGGACGAATGCGCCGCTTCGCACCGCGCGTTCGCCCAGGCCGCGCTGCATCCATTGATACTGCGCGCGCCTTTCGTGTTCCGCACCTACACCAAGCCGCTGGGCTACGCGGGCGACTACCATATGGTCAACCAGATCCTGGACAATCCGCGCCAGGGGCCCAGCACCTATTTCCAGATCGTGAACGCGGCCTTCCTGCAAACGGCGGTTGCGCTGGCGCACCGCAACCGCATCGACATCCTCACCGCCTTCCTGAAGCGGATGGCCGACGCGGCGCGCGCCTTGGGGCGGCCGTTCCGGGTGCTGAACGTCGGCTGCGGCCCGGCGGCGGAACTGCAGCGCTTCATGGCAGAGTACGACGAACCGCACTGGCTGTCATTCGAACTGGTGGATTTCAACGGCGAAACGCTGGAATGGACCAGCCAGCGCCTGGGGGCCATCAACAACAGCCTGCGGCGCCAGGTGACGCTGCGCTTCATGCAGGACTCGGTGCAGCAGTTGCTCAAGCGGCGCGTGGAGGCCGAACCGGCAGGGGAATTCGATGTGGTCTACTGCGCCGGCCTGTTCGACTACCTGTCCGACAAGGTGTGCGCCCGCATGGTAGCCCACTTCACGGCGCGCATGCGCTCCGGCGGCCACCTGCTGCTGACCAATGTCCACGCCAGCAATCCGGAGCGCCCCGGCATGGAGCACCTGCTGGAATGGTATCTGATCCACCGCGACGAACTGAAGATGCAGCAGCTGCTGCCGTTCGAGGCGCTGCACCGCAAGGTGTACCTGGACGCGACCGGCGTCAACGTGTTCGCGGAAGCCGGCATTCCATGACCGGGCGGGGCGGCAGCTACGCCTCCGTGCTGCGCGCCTACCGGCTGCGCTTCAGCCGGGGCGGCGCCTTCACCGCGATTGCGCTCATCCTGCTGGGTACAGGCCTCGACTACAGCCTCTACCCCGCCCATCAGCTGGAATTCGCGCTGGCGCGCGTGGCCACCGCGGCGGTGCTGTTTGGCGTGGTGCTGGCCATGCGCAACCCGTGGGGCGAGCGCAATGTGCAGTCCCTCACGTTTTGCTGGCTGCTGGCGCCGCAGTTGATGATAGCGTGGATGATCCAGCAGACCGAGGGCGCCAATTCCATCTATTACGCGGGCCTGAACCTGGCCGTGTTCGCGTCCGGCATCGCGCTGCCGTTCAGCCTGTGGCAAAACCTGTCGCTGGGCGGCCTGACCTATTTGAGCTACTTCGTCGCGTGCTATCTGCATCCGGCCGGGGTGCAGTGGGCTGGCGCCTTCGCCGTCAACTCCATGTTCCTGGTATTCACCGCGATTGCCAGCGCGGTGTGCACTTTCTACAACGAGCAGGCGCGCTTCATGCTCTACCGCCTGAAAGCCGAACTGGCGGACAACAACGCCCAGCTTGAAGCCACCAACCGCGACCTGGCCGAGATCAAGGGCCAGATGCTGCAGCAGGAGAAGATGGCGGCCCTCGGCACGCTGGCGGCAGGCCTGCTGCACGAAGTAAACAACCCGGTCAACTACTGCATGATGGCAATCGACGTGGCCATCGAAGACCCGGCCGCGCGGGCCAGTGAGCTGGTGAGCGAATGCCTGGCCGACGCCAAGCAGGGCATGCAGCGCGTGCAGCACATCGTGTCCGACCTGAAGACCTTCGCCTACCGCAAGCAGGACGCCGACCACTACAGTGCGCGCTTCATGTTCGAGCGCGCGCTCGATTCGGCGGTGCGGCTGGTGAGCCACGAAACCAAGGGCGTGCGCATCCGCCGCGAGCTGCGCGGCGACACCATGGTGCGCGGCGACGAAGCGGCCATCATCGGCGTGCTGATCAACCTCATCAGCAACGCCGCGCTGGCCATGCGCAAGCACGGCACCGCCGATCCGGCCATCGACATCGTGGCCGAAGCGGGCAGCGGCGCGGCCGCCGAGCGCCTGCGGGTCAGCGTGCGCGACAACGGCCCCGGCATCCTGCCCGAGCACCTCGGCCGCGTCTTCGAACCTTTTTTCACCACGCGCGAAGTGGGCCAGGGCCTCGGCCTGGGCCTGAGCATCAGCTACAGCGTGGTGCAGCGCCATGGCGGCACGCTGGTGGCAGACAGCGCCGTCGGGTTCTGGACCCAGTTTACATTCGACCTGCCATGTGCAGCCCATCCATCGTGACATGAAATTCCCGCGTTCAGAGAAGGAAAAAGCATGAGCGACACCAGCAATCACAGCAAGCCAGGCACACCGCCGCCGGCCATACTTTACGTGGACGACGAGGTCACCGCCCTCAAATACTTCCAGCGCGCGCTCGGCACGCTGGCCCCCATCCTCACCGCCGCCTCGGTGGAGGAGGGCAAGCGGCTGCTGGACCAGCACGCCGACAGCATCGCCGTGCTGGTGTCCGACCAGCGCATGCCCGGGGCCTATGGCAACGAGCTGCTGGTCTACGCCTGGGACAAATACCCGCACATCATCCGCATCCTGACGACCGCCTACGCGGAACTGGAGCACACGGTGGAAGCGGTGAACCAGGGGCAGATCCATCGCTACATGCAAAAGCCGTGGGACATCGCCGCGCTGCGCATGGAGATGAAACAGGCGCTGGACCTGGCCCGGCTGCGCAAGGAACACGCCCAGCTGCTGCGGGAAAAGCTGCTGGTGCGCCAGCAGCAGACAGTGGCCGCCCGCATCGGCACCATCTACACGCTCAGCGCCAGCATCGCCGGCCAGGTGTCCTACCTGCCGGTGGATGCCTATCTGTCGGCCGCGCTGCTGGCCGGCATGACGCCGCCGGAGCCGGACTGGCTGCTGATGGACTACGCTGACCTGACCGCGTCCGAAGCCTTCCGCAGCGCCGCCTTCGGGCTGGCCGTGCGGGAGCAGCTGGCAGGCATCGAGCAGCGCTATCCGCAGGCCGAACCGGCGCGGGCGCTGGAAATGCTGGCAGAAGTATTCGGCGACAGCTGCGCCGCGCTGGGCGGCACCGGCGTGCAGTTCCAGCGCGGCGCCGGCCTGGCCGAATTTCTTGAGACGGCGACCGGCGATGCACTGTCGGCGCAGCACGCGTTCTGGCTGGCGGCGCTGCTGTGGCTCGGCAGGCACGGCTGGTCGCTGCAGGTCTGCCATGGCGAAGGGGGCACGGTGCAAGGCAAGCTGGCGCAAGCCGACAGCATGCTGACGCCGGCGCAGCTTGCGGCTTGGGTGGAACAGTTCTAGCGCGGGGCGACGACGGAGCTTGCTAGCGGACTGGGGCCAGAGTATATTGATTTGACAACATTCACTGTTGAAGGAGCGGTCTGTGACCCTGCACGCTAGCGCAATCCCCGAAACATTCCTCGCCAAGTGGCAAACCACCACCGACGTCATGGCCGGCATCTTCGACGTGCCGGCCGGCTTGATCATGCGCGTGCTGCCGGAGCAGATCGAAGTGCTGGTCTCCAGCCATAGCGAAGGCAATCCCTACGAAGCCGACGAAAAGGCCAAGCTGAACACCGGCTTGTACTGCGAGACGGTGATGGCCACGCGCGGGCTGCTGCATGTGCCGGATGCGCTGGAAGACGAGGACTGGCGCTGCAATCCGGACGTGGCGCTGAACATGATTTCCTATCTCGGCGTACCGCTGCTGTGGCCCGATCAGCAGGTGTTCGGCACCATCTGCGTACTCGACAGCAAGAAGCGCAACTACCAGCAGAAATACGTTGAACTGCTGTGGGAGATCAAGAAGAGCATCGAGCGCGACTTCGTGGTAATCGAGCAACAGGAACAGCTGGAAGCCAGCAATGCCGAACTGCGCCTGGCCATGCGCCAGCAGAAAGCGTTCTCGCTCAAGCTGGCGCAGTCCAACCAGGACCTGCACGCCGCGCTCATGCGGCTGACCTCGCTGCAGGACGAACTGTTGCGCTCCGAGAAAATGGCGGCGCTGGGCGCGGTGGTGGCCGGCATCTCCCACGAGCTGAACACACCGATCGGCAACAGCCTGCTGGCGGCCAGCACGCTGCAGTCGCGCACCGCCGAGTTTGCGCAGGAGATGGGGCGCGGCCTGACGCGCAGCCGCATGCAGGAATTCGTCGGCACGGTGGAGCAGGGCGCGGCCATCCTGATGCGCAGCCTGGACCAGGCGGCCAAGCTGGTGGCCAGTTTTAAACAGGTGGCGGACGAGCAGGCGGCCGACGGCCGGCGGCGCTTCGACCTGGGCGACGCGGTGCGCAGCGCGCTGCAAGGCCTGGACCAGGCGATCACCGACAGCGGCCACCGCGTGCTGTGCAGCATAGGCCCCGGCATAGAAATGGACAGCTACCCCGACCAGCTGGGCCAGGTGGTGGCGCAACTGATCGCCAACGCGGTGCAACACGCCTTTTTGCCCGGGCTGGCCGGCACGGTCACCATTGCCGCCGAGCCGGACGGCGCAGGCCAGGTGGCCATCACCGTGACCGACGACGGCCTCGGCATTCCGCAGGACAACCTGGGGCGCGTGTTCGATCCCTTTTTCACCACCCGCATGGGCAAGGGCGGCAGCGGACTCGGGCTGCACATCGTCTACAAGCTGGTGACCACGACCCTGCACGGCAGCGTGGAAGCCAGCAGCAGCGACGGCGCGGGCGCGTGCTTCACGGTGACGCTGCCGTTGCTGGCGCCGGCGCCGATGCGCAAGCCCGATCGTGCGCCGCCGGCAGGGCCGATTTTGTAGTATCGGCGGTATCTTCACTGCCAGGAGAAGCGCCATGCCACGAGGAGCCAGCCCGAAACGGGAACGCGAGTACAACGAGCTTGAAGAAAAGTTCGAAAAGGAAGGCCGCTACAAAGGACGCGAGGAAGAAGTGGCGGCGCGCATCGTCAACAAGCAGCGCAAGGAAAGCGGCGAGACCAAGGAACAGAAGGGCAAGCAGGGCGACGCCGCGCTGCCCATCAAGAACTACCAGCAGCTCACCGTGACCGAGATCCGCAGCCGGCTCGATGAGCTGACCGCCGCCCAGGTGCGCAAGATCCGCAGCTTTGAAGCGGCGCACAAGAACCGCAAAGGCGTGCTGCAAGCGCTGGAACGGCGCAGCAAATAACGCTACACTGCCTCCATAACAATCTGATGGAGACGGCAATGCGCTATACCGGAAGCTGCCACTGCGGCAACGTGAAGTTCGAAGTCGAAGGAGAGATCACTGGAGCGATGACGTGCAACTGCTCCATTTGCCAGCGCAAGGGCGCCCGCATGGCCTTCTTCCCGCGCAGCGCCCTGACGCTGCTGACGCCGGAAGACAAGCTGGCCAGCTACACTTTCAACAAGCACGTCATCCACCACCGTTTCTGCCCCGCGTGCGGCATCCACACCTACGGCGAAGGCGTAGACCCGCAGGGCAACGCCATGGCTGCCGTCAACATCAACTGCCTGGAAGACATCGACATCTACGCACTGCCGGTGCAGCAGTACGACGGCCGCGCGCTGTAAGCCGCCCTCAGCGCAGCGACCGCCCGCCCCCACCAGGGTTACGTCGTGCGGCTGCCAGCGCGGCGCCAGTTCGCGCAAGGCCTGGCTGGCGCTTAGCAGCGCGGTGAAAATCAGCAGCACGCCCATGGCGCGCGCGGTCACGACGGCGGCGCGCGGATGCGTGCTGAACCAGCCGCTGGCCTGGCTGGACGCAAACGCCAGGGCGCCATAGACGGCCACCTGCGTCACCGCCGTGATCGCGCCCAGCACGCCGGACTGCAGCCAGAGCGGGCCCTGGTCGGTCTTCAGGAATTGCGGGAAAATCGCCAGCATGAAGATGTACGACTTGGGATTGAGCAGGCTGGTCATCATCGCGCGGCGGAAGATGACGGGCGGCGCCAGCACTTCGCGGCCGGTGGCGGGCCGGAACACGCTGTCGCTGCGCAGGAAAGTCATACCCATCCACGCGATATAGGCGGCGCCCGCCAGCAAGATCACGTTGAACAGCGAGGGCCACAGCTGCAGCACGACGGCGATGCCGGCCGTGGCCATCAGCAGGTGGCAGAGCCCGCCCGCCACAATGCCGCCCACCGCCGCCAGTCCCGCGCGGCGCCCGCCGAGGATGGAGCTGGCCATGACGTAAGCCATGTCCAGCCCCGGCAGGGCGATGATGCCGAATACCACCACGAAGTACAGCCACAGGTTGGTGCTTTGTTCCATTTGAATCTCCTTCTTGATTTCTTGTGCGAAGAAGGAGCATAAAGTTCAAATAGGACAGATTCCGCCCTGATTGTCTGCTATCTTTGGCGGCATGTACCATCCAACCACCCGAGTCCTGGCCGTGCTGGAGCTGCTGCAGACGCATGGCCGCCTGAGCGGCGCCGAGATGTCGCGCCGGCTCGAAGTCGACGGCCGCACCTTGCGGCGCTATATTGTCATGCTCGAGCAGATCGGCATCCCCATCCTGAGCGAGCGCGGGCGCCACGGCGGCTACGCGCTGATGCCCGGCTTCAAGCTGCCGCCGATGATGTTTACGGACGACGAAGCGCTGGCGCTGGCGCTTGGCTTGCTGGCCGCGCGCAGTCTGGGGCTGGCCGAAGCGGCGCCGGCGGTGGCCAGCGCGCAGGCCAAGCTGGAGCGCATCATGCCGGCCGGGCTGAAGCAGCGGGTGGGCGCCATCGACGAAACGGTGCGGCTCGACCTGGCGCGCGCCACCGCGCCGGAGGACAATGCCGCGCTGGTGACGCTCAGCTCAGCGGCGCAGGCGCGCCGCCGCGTCCAGCTGCGCTACCAGCCGCCCGGCGCGGCCGAGAGCGAGCGCGGCTTCGACCCCTACGGTCTGGCGTTCTACGACGGCTGCTGGTACGCGGTCGGCTACTGTCATCTGCGGCAGGACATGCGCACCTTCCGCCTGGACCGGATTGTCACGGCGTCGGCGCTGCCGCAGCGCTTCAAGCGCCCGGACAGTTTCGATGCGCTGGCCCACCTGCGCACGTCGCTCGCCTCCATCCCGCGCACGCACGCCACGAAGGTGTTGCTGAACACCGACCTGCGCACGGCGCAGCGCTTCCTGAAGGACGCGATCGGCCTGTTCGAGCAAACCGCCGACGGCGTACTGCTGCACAACCAGGCCGACGACCTGTCGTGGCTGGCGCGCCAGCTGGCCGGCTTGCCGTTCGGCTTCCACATCCTCACCCCCGACGCCCTGCGAGGCGAGCTCGACACGATAGCGCAGCGCCTGTCGCAAATCGCCCGCGTCCGCTAAAATGCGCCCGCCCCGGCGCGCCCCTGCGGCCCGCCATGGCCCTTGAGACACCCAAGCGAGCTGTGCCGCATTCCACCCAAACCGGGGTCAGACCCCGGTGGTGGGTGGAATGCGGCACAGGTCGCTTTCGCAAC
>NZ_BAAKJE010000251.1:0-479 GCF_059704565.1 Massilia sp. NBRC 108631 | reverse complement strand
TTGCTGCCGACGGACGGTTCAATTCCGGCTTCGGACAGGCGTTCGCTATAGCGGATCGATACATATTGCGACCCGCGATCACTATGGTGAATCAAGGCATCATCGCGTTCCGGCTGGCGCGCGTACAGGGCCTGCTCCAGTGCATCGAGCACGAAGTCAGTACGCATGGAGCTGCTCACGCGCCAGCCGACGATGCGGCGCGCAAAGACGTTGATGATGAAGGCGACGTAGACAAAGCCCTGCCAGGTCGACACGTACGTAAAATCGGACACCCACAGCTGGTCAGGGCGATCAGCGCGGAACTGGCGATTCACCCGGTCCGAGCCTGTCAGAATTTTTGTGTGTCCGGGGTCATGAAATAATACCGAAAGGGACGTTCCATGACCGAAGCAATGACCACTAAAAAACCTAGGAAGAAAAGAGCACCGCCGCCGTTTCCCGTCGAGCTGATCGACCAACTGCTGGCCCAGGTGCAGAAC
>NZ_BAAKJE010000250.1:0-56981 GCF_059704565.1 Massilia sp. NBRC 108631 | reverse complement strand
GCATCGCGCCAAAATGGCGTGATGCCGGAACTGACCCCGGCGTATTTATTTCAGTTCGGTAATGAACTGCTCGCGCGGGCGACGCACCTTCTTGAGGTTGACCAGCCAGTCGCCCTCGTCGGCACGGTAGCCCAGCGGCAGCATCACCACCGAACGCAGGCCGCGCTCGCGCAGCTTCAGGATCTCGTCCACCTTGGCCGGGTCGAAACCTTCCATCGGCACCGAGTCAACTTGCTCCTGCGCAGCGGCGATCAGCGCCGTGCCCACGCCAATGTAAGCCTGGCGGGCGGCGTGCTGGTAATTGGTTTCCGCGTCGCGCTGCGGATAGCTGTTCAGCAGCTGCTGGCGGTAGGCTTCCCAGCCCTCGTTCCGGATGCCGCGTTCTTCGTTCACCAGGTCGAACATCTGGTTGATGCGCTCGGCGGTGTAATTGTCCCAGGCGGCAAACACCAACAGGTGCGAGCAGTCGGTGACCTGGGCCTGGTTCCACGCGTGCGGCTTGATCTGCTCGCGCAGCTCGGGGTTGGTCACCACGAACACTTCATACGGCTGCAGGCCGCTGGAGCTGGCCGTCAGGCGCACCGCTTCCAGGATGCGGTCGACTTTCTCTTGCGGAACCGCCTTCGATGGTTCCATCTTCTTGGTGGCGTAACGCCATTTCAGCACTTCCAGCAGATCGGACATGGGGACTCACTTTCTTGTAGGTTGATCTAGCCCCTATATCTAGGCGGCCACAGCCATTTCAAGTCTATTCATTAATGAAGTTTTCGGCTCACTGGCATGCATCCTGCTGTACCACTAACGGCGCTGTTGCCAATGTCTGTAACCGGGGTTGGAAATGAACACTGAAATTGTACGAAAGACCGTCTCCACCGCACTGGTGGCCGCATCGATCCTCGCTCTGGCGCCTGCTGCCCACGCAGCCGCCACCAACGCCAACAAGGACGACCGCCCGTCCTGGCTGCTGGGTGCGCTGAGTATCGTCGTGGCCATCGCCGTACGGCGCAAGACTGTCAACACTGACATGTAAAAAAACCGCCGAAAGGCGGTTTTACATGCAAATTTGACACGTGACTTACATAATGATTCCCTAGGCACAATATTTCACTGGCGGATGCGCGTCCGCTATGCGAGACTCACCATATCTGCTATTGAAAGGCGGTTCGGCAACGCAAGCGCCGTTCCGTCCCCGGAAAGATATGGAAAACCACGCCGCCGAAGTCACCAGCCCGCCGCAAGACGTCCCGCAGTTCAAGCATTACCAAATTCTCGCGCGCCTGGGCGCCGGCGGACACGGCGAAGTGTACGAAGGCTGGGACAGCCGGCTGCGCCGCAAGGTGGCCATCAAGCGCCACCGCGCCCTCGACCCGCTGCGCGACCCCGCCAGCCTGGTGAAAGAAGCGCGCATGACCGCCTCGCTGCACCACCCGGCGTTCGCGCAGATCTACTCGATTGAGCAGGACGACGAAGGCTGGGCCATCGTCATGGAGCTGATCGCCGGCCAGACCTGGCGCCAGCTCGCGCAGGACAAGGAACACCCGCTCGACCTGGCCACCGTGCTGGGCTGGATGGTCCAACTGGCCGAAGCCATGGAAGCGGCGCACGAATCCGGCCTGGTGCACGGCGACCTGAAGCCCTCCAACCTGATGCTGGACCCGGCCGGCAAAGTCCGCATCCTCGACCTCGGCCTGGCCTTCCACGACGATGCGCAAGCCACCACCTCGGTCATGCAGCTGGAGCAGCAAGGCACCATTGCCTACATGGCGCCGGAAGTGCTGCTGGGCGCCCAGCCGGGGCGGCAGTCGGACATCTACGCCATGGGCGTGATCCTGTTTGAATTGGCCACTGGTGCCCGGCCCTTCGGCACCATGAGCGGCTTGGCATTGGCTGCGGCGCAGATGCAGTCCTCGTCTGCAGACTGGACTTTTCCCGATACGCTGCCTGACGAAGTGGTCCAGTTGATTCGCGCCATGACGGCCCGCCGCATTGATCACCGCTTATCAGCTATGCGACAAGTGGGGCAACGCATCATTACGTGCATCCATCAGCTGGAACTCAACTCAACCGGCACTGCGGTAACAGGGCGCACTCAAGGCAGCGGCAATAACAGCTGGGCCAAGTTTCGAGACAAGATCAGCGTCAGGCAGCGCATGGCGCACTTGCTGCCTCGTCGCCGCAGGATTATTGCCGCTGCGGTGTTGGCGATAGGCGCAGGCGTGGGGGGATGGCAGTTGATGACCAAGACTCCGCTACTCGGGACAACCGTTCCAACCTTTTCCAAGGCCCAAGCTATCTCGCGTGCACTGACGGCCCTGCAGCAGTACGAACAGCCTGAGCAACTGGAAGCGGCTGCGCGTGACTTCAGCGCCATTTTGGAAGCAGACCCTGAAAATGCCGCTGCCGTGGCTGGCATGTCCATGGTACATAGCTTTCGCTATGCCAACGATACGCAAGATGAAACCTGGTTGCAACGTGCGGCGGCCAGCGCCCAGCAGGCACTAAAACTGGACAGTCAACTGGCGCTTAGCCATGCCGCTCAATGTTGGGTGCTGGCCAAGCAAGGTCAACAGGAGGAATCGCTGGCTGAGTGTGAGCGCGCGCTGGCATTGGAGCCCGGACATTTTTTTGGCACTTTTGGAAAATCCCAAGCTTTAACCCGACTGCGACGCTACGACGAAGCCCGCCAATGGATCGAACAGGCGATCAAACGCAATCCCGGTCAACGCATTTTTGCGGATTCCCTTGGGGCGGTCTTTTTCGAGCAAGGCAACTACGCAGAGGCAGAACGTGCATTTCGACACAGCATTCAATTGCAGCCGGATTCTGCGTTCGCTTATGCCAGCCTGAATGCCGCCCTCCTGCGCCTAAACCGCAGTGACGAAGGCCTGCGCGTGTTGCAGCAAGGCTTACAGATCCGCCCAAATGGCGTGCTTTACACGAGCTTAGGAAACGCCTTGTTCGCTCGCGGCGACTATGTTGGGGCGGCCGACGCATTCGAACGCGCAGTTACCCCTCCGACCGGCAATCCCAATAGCTACTTACGCTGGGCCAATCTCGGCGATACATTACTCTGGATACCCGGCCGCGCATCACAGGCGCGAGAAGCCTATCAAAAGGCACTTAAACTACTTGAACCTCGCCTGCAGCGCACTCCCAAAGACGCAACCTTGATGTCACGCATGGGATTGTATTCTATACGAGCTGGGGATGCCGAGCGGGGCGTGGGATTGCTAGAAAAAGCTACTTCCGCAGCTCCGACCAGCCCGGATATCCACTTCCGAGCGGGCTTGGCATACGAATTGCTTAAAAAAAGAGAACCTGCGCTTGCCGCACTAGCGCAAGCTAAAAAGAACGGCTACCCGGCCAGTGCAATCGAGTCCGAGCCAGACTTGGTAGAACTGAGACGGGACCCCCGCTACCTGTCCCAATCAACAAATGGAGCCCAACCATGAGCAACAAGAGAAAACCAGGGGACGTTGTCCTCACCGTCATCTTTGATATTGACCAAGATAGCCAGTTGCTGCAGTGGTCTTTCACGATTGACGGCGAACCTATCTCTGGCAAAGGCGTAGAAACTGGGCTGCTAGCCTTCGTCACAGGAGATACGCTCAAACTCGTAGCCATTGCAAAGAGCAAGAACGGAAAGCTGAACCGTGTCACCATTGACGACTGCTTCATTATCACAACGCCGCGCGTGATCACCCGCCGCGAGGACATGGAAAACGCAGGCCAGTTCGCTCCACCATCACCTTTTGCTCGTCAAAATGCGGTAGTCAACTTTGGCACTGGCGCATTTGAGGGGAGTAATGAGGAAGCAGTATGGGTGCCGCCCGTGCAGTTTGATTGCTCAAATCTGGGCCGATGGGAACTGTCCTTCATCATGACCACAACGATCCACCGTACTGGCGATATGCTCGGTCACGAAGAGCGCCGTGTGTTCGGATTTGATCCAGAGTGTGAAGTAGGACCGGGCGGCTAAATGTCGGCCATAGCCGGTACGAAGCAGGCCTTAGCGCCTCGGCACCTATTCTGAGCTGCGCGGCGCAGCGGTCGACAGCGCGGTGGCTTGGCCCATGCACTTTCACAGCAGCGCTCGCCGCACCACCTGCACGCAGCACCTCGGTGCCTGCTTTAAGCTGCAAAGCGCAACGCCCTTTAACTATTCCAAGGAATTAGGTATGCAACACGCACAACAAGAACCAATCTTCTCCAGCATCCGCAAAATTTTTGCTGGCGAAACGCCAGTGCAGAAGCCGGTGGCTGAAATGCGCCCATTGACCCAAGACGAACTGCGTGCAGTGGCTGGCGGCCCAGAATGTGAAGTCGGCAGCGGCCTCTAAGCCATCAACTAATGCCCAACGCCCCTAGGTAACGCCTTAGCGCCTCGGCAGGTGTTCTGAGCTGCGCGGCGCAGCGGTCGACGGCGCCGTCGCAGGCCGCGAGCGCGGTGCGCAGCTCTTCTTCGGCGATCCGCTCGGGTCGCCGGATCTGCGGATGTTCATCCAGCAGCTTGTACATGGTCGGACGGGAAATCCCCAGCGACTGCGCGGCGCTCAGTATGCGCCAGCCGTTGCCGTCCATCGCGGCCAACACCTCTTCATGATCCGGCATCGTCCGCCGCCCGCGCCGCGCTTCCGCCGGCACCGGCGCACCGCTTCCTGCCGTGCTGGCGCCTGCCTGGCCTGCCCCGCCGTAGCCAGCGCGGGCCTGTCCGGCACTGTATGCCGCACCATCCGCCCCGCCCTCGTCATGCTGCGCCGCTGAAGCAGCCAGCCTGGCCGCGCTGCCCTGCGGCGCCGACACGCTGCGCGTGAGCGCCGTCAGCAGCGGCACTTCCCCCATCCGCACCGACAGCAGCGCGCGCCGCACCACCTGCGCCAGCTGGCGCACGTTGCCCGGCCAGTCGTAGCAGGCGCAGTCGCTCACCAGTGCGAACGGGAATTCCTCCGCCGTCGCCCCGCCCTCGGCCAGGAAGTGCTGGATCAGCACGCCGATATCCTCACGCCGCTCGCGCAGCGGGGTCATGGGGATCACATAGCTTTCCAGGCGCCGCAGCAGCGCGTGGTTAAACGAGCCGCCGTACAGGTCCTGGTCGGTGGCGGCGATCAGGCGCGCGCTGCTGTGGCGGTCTGCCGGCGCGCCCACGGGACGGTAGTCGCCGCTTTCCAGCACGCGCAGCAGCATGGGCTGCACCACGGCCGGGGTGTTGCCGATTTCGTCCAGGAACAGGGTGGCGCCGTCAGCCTCGCCGAACAGGCCGATGCGCACGGTCTGCGCGCCGGTGTAGGCGCCCTTGGCGGCGCCGAACAGTTCCACCGCCGCCAGCGATTCGTTCAGGGTGGCCATGTTCACCGCCACCAGCGGCGCGCCAGAACGCGGCCCCATGGCGTGGATGGCGCGCGCGGCCACTTCCTTGCCGCTGCCGGTTTCGCCCAGCAGCAGCACCGGCATATTGGTCTGCGCGGCGGCGCGGATCTGCTCGCGCATCATGATGGCGGCGCTGCCCACGCCCAGCAGCCCGGCCACCGGGTTGTGGCGCGGCAGCGAGGTGGCCCAGTGCAGGCACAGCAGCACGGCGCGGCCCAGGCCCAGCACGGTCCCTTCAGCCACGCGCTCCGGTCCCAGGTGCTGCACGGCGCGCACTTCCTCGCCGTCCAGCTCGAAGATCATGCGGCTGTCCGGCGGCGTCACTTCCACGCCGCCGTCCGGCGTGCGGGCGATGCGCAGCGGCTGGCGCGAGATGCCGCCGTAGCCCAGCGGCAGCCGGTCCTTGCCGGGCCGGCTGAACATGGGCATGAAGCGGCCCAGCTCGATCACGCCGTCGCCGCTGCCGTCCAGGTACTGTTCGCCGATGCGTGCGGCGTCGGGATGCCACAGCACCGTGAGCGCCAGCACCGGCCCGCCGTTGACTTCGGCGTCGCGCAGCGGGGAGGTCAGCGTGTAATCGGTATCGTTCAAGCCTGCAACCAAAGTCTTCTCCTAGTGTAAATGGCAATGTAAAGCCCGCCGCTTGACATGTCAATTAATGAAACGGAATGGTTGCAATATGCAAATCACGCGGTTTCCCCACTCTTGCGCGCAGGCATGGGGATTGCTATTGACATTCAGTAACGATGAATTGCAGGAGCAACAAGATGAAAACACGCAGTGAACTGACCAGTATCCCCATGAACAGCACCTACCAGGACGGCCTGTGCACCGAGGTCGCCGTGGTCGGCGCCGGCGCGGCCGGATTGTACAGCGCCTGGCGCCTGGTGACCGACGGCGGCCTGCCCGGCTCCCAGGTGCAGCTGTTCGAAATGGACGACCGCATCGGCGGGCGGCTGGAGTCGGTCGTCTTGCCGGGCATGGACGTGGTGGGCGAACTGGGCGGCATGCGCTACATGTCCTCGCAGGCCATCGTCGCCACCCTGATCGAGCAGGTGTTCAGCCACGCGCTGGAAAGCGTGCCCTTCCCCATGGGCGACAACGCCCACCTGTTCGCCTTCCTGCGCAAGCAGTACCTGCGCGCCGACGCGTGGAAGCGCGCCCAGGCCCGCGGCGACCGCCAACTCACCCGCTACATGCTGAGCGAGGCCGACATCGGCTACAGCGCCGACCAGCTGTTCAACAAGGTGGTGTACGAAGTCCTGACCGCCGACCCGTGGTTCAACGCGCGCTACGCCGACAAGGTGAAGCACTACGGCGCCTACGACTACACTTTCGAGCTGACCGCCGAGGACTGGAGCCGCATCAAGCCGCAGCTGCGCTACTGCTTCGCCGGTCCCTACCAGGACGCGCTGGTGAACGAGCTGGGTTTCTGGAACATGCTGAAGGACCGCGTGGGCCAGGAGGGCTACAACTACCTGGCCGACGCCGGCGGCTACTACTCCAACACCATCAACTGGAACGCGGCCGAAGCCCTGCCCTACATGGTGGGCGACCTCTCCAACGCCGGCACCGAGTACAAGACCATCGCCGGCGGCTACGACGGCCTCGCCTACGCCCTGGCGGACGCCTACCTGGCCGAGCCGGGCGGCTGCATCTGGCGCGAGAACCAGCTGCTGGGCTTCACGCGTTCGAGCAAGCCGGGCTACCGCTACACGCTGCATTTCCTGAACCGCCCCGGCCGCGCGCCGTGGGCCGTGCACGCCAACAGCGTGGTGCTGGCCATGCCGCGCCGTGCGCTGGAACTGCTGGCGCAGGACAGCTTCTTCTTCCGCAACGAGGAATTGCAGCGCAACCTGGCGGCCGTGATCCCCGAACCGGCCTACAAGATCCTGATGGGCTTCGAGCAGCCGTGGTGGCAGCAGAGCTTCGGCGCGCAGTCCGGCCACTCCATCACCGATCTGCCGCTGCGCCAGTGCTATTACTTCGGCACCGATCCTTCCAACAGCCACTCGCTGCTGCTGGGCAGCTACAACGACATGCGCGCCACGCCGTTCTGGCAGGTGCTGGCGCGCCATCCCGAGCCGTTCAAGCCGCGCGCCACGGCGCTGGTGGCGCCCGCGCAGCTGGAGGGCCTGCAGAACATGCAGGCTTCGCAGCGCATGGTGAACGAGGTGATGAAGGAGCTGCGCGAACTGCACGGCAGCGGCGTGAGCATTCCCGATCCCTACGTCACCTGGTTCAAGGACTGGTCGGCCGATCCCTACGGCGGCGGCTACCACGCCTGGCAGGCCGGCTACGCGGTGGACCGCGTGATGCCCTTCATGCGCAAGCCGGACCGCGCGGAAGCCATCCACATCGTGGGCGAGGCCTATTCGGACCAGCAGGGCTGGGTCGAGGGCGCGTTCTGCGTGGCCGAGCGCATGCTGGAAGAGCACTACGGGCTGCGCCGTCCGCTCTGGCTGGACCCGCGCTATCACCTCGGTTACTAAGGAGTGGACATGCAGGTAGCTTATCAGGTTGAACTGGACCCGCAGCAACTGGAGCTGCGCGTGCAGCTGCACATCTCCGGGCTCACGCCGCGCGAAACCACGCTGCTGGCGCCCGCCCTGGCGCAGGGCGATTATGACTTTGAACAGTTCTGCCGTGCCGTGGCCGACGTGCGCGCGTTCGACCCGGGCACGGACCGGGATATCGAAATGCAGCGCCACGGCTGGTCCTGCTATACGGTGCAGCAGCGCTCGGACAAGCTGGGAATTGCCTACCGCCTGTCCGCGCTGCCGCTGGGCACGGGCGGCGCACCAGCCGTAGCCGGCCGCGAGCGCGGTTTGGGCCGCATCGCGCCGGCCGGCTGCTATCTGCGGCTGGCGCCGCACACCGGACCTTGCCGGGTGCTCTACTCGGTGCCGCGCGGCTGGGCCGTGCGCCATCCTGCCGGTGCATTGGCGCTGGGAAAAAACTACTGGGAATATGCGAACTACGAGCAGCTGCTGGCCGCCCCGGTGTCGTTCGCGGAGGAACGCCACGTGCAACTGGCGCACGCGGCCGGATAGTACTTATTTATAGGCCGGATAGTACTTATTTATAGAAAGCTTCGACCTTGCCGCTCAGCTTGATCAGCATGGGGCGGCCCTTGCGGTCCAGCGATTTGCCGGCGGCAACCTTGATCCAGCCTTCGCTGATGCAGTATTCCTCGACATCCAGACGCTCTTTGTCGTTGAACTTGATGCCGATGTCGTGCTGCAGCACTGGCAGGTGGTGATGCGGGCTTTTCGGGTCGACCGACAGGCGGTCCGGCAGTGGTGGTGGGGTGGTGGTATCGTTCATAGGCCCTAATTATCCACTAAAAAAAGTTTCCCGCCTAGTTGATCCAGATCAAGTTCCCCCGCTGCAATGCGCGGCGCGCTCCGCTATCGTGAAGGTCAGGTCCGGCGCGCGGCCACCGCCGCCCGGCGCCTGCGGGAGACAGCAATGAAACTGACATTTCTGGGCGCCACCGGTACCGTTACCGGCTCGCGCTACGTGCTCACCAGCGGCAGCGAGCGCATCATGGTCGACTGCGGGCTGTTCCAGGGTTACAAGGCGTTGCGCCTGCGCAACCGCGAACCGCTGCCGGTGGCCCCGGGCCAGCTGAGCGCCGTGGTGCTGACGCACGCCCACCTGGACCACAGCGGCGGCCTGCCGCTGCTGGTGCGCGACGGTTTCAAGGGCCCCATCTACTGCAGCGAGGCGACGCGCGACCTGTGCCGCATCCTGCTGCCCGACAGCGGCCGCCTGCTGGAGGAGGAAGCAGCCTTTGCCAACCGGCGCGGCTACAGCAAGCACAATCCGGCGTTGCCGCTGTACACCGAAGCGGACGCGCTGGCGGCGCTGGAGCGCCTCACCCCGGTGCCCTTTGGCCACACTTTCCGCGCCGGCAGCGCCTTCCAGGCCACCTTGCGGCACGCCGGCCACATCCTGGGTGCGGCCATGGTCCGCATCGAAGCGGACGGCGCCAGCGTGGTCTTTTCCGGCGACCTGGGACGCCAGCACGATCCGCTGATGGCCCCGCCCGAACATTTCGAGCAAAGCGACTACCTGGTCATGGAATCGACCTACGGCGACCGGGTGCACAATCCGGAGGATCCAGCCGTGCTGCTGGCGGCCACCATCAAGGCCACGGCCGCGCGCGGCGGCGTCACCGTCATTCCGTCCTTCGCCGTGGGCCGCGCGCAAACGCTGCTGTACTACATGCAGCGGCTGAAGGCGGCTGGCGAACTGCCGCCGCTGCCGGTCTACCTGAACAGCCCGATGGCGGCCGACGTGACCGCGCTGTACCGCCGCCACCGGCACGACCACCGGCTCAGCGTGCACGACTGCGAAGCCATGAGCCACGCCGCCACGATTGTGAACAGCGTGGAGCAATCCATCGATCTGAACCGCCGCCGGCTGCCGATGGTGATCATCGCCGCCAGCGGCATGGCCACCGGCGGGCGCGTGCTGCATCACCTGAAGGCGTTCGCGCCGGACCGCCGCAACACCGTCCTGTTTGCCGGCTTCCAGGCCGGCGGCACGCGCGGCGCGGCCATGGTGGACGGCACCGACGCCGTCAAGATCCATGGCGAATATGTGCCAGTGCGGGCCCAGGTGCTACAGATCGACAACCTGTCGGCGCATGCGGACCAGGGTGAACTGCTGACCTGGCTGGGCGGCTTCCGCGCAGCGCCACGCCGCATCTTCCTCACCCACGGCGAACCGCCGGCGGCCGAAGCGCTGCGCCAGCAGATCGCGCGCCACCTGCACTGGCAGGCAGAGGTGCCCGGATACGGCGACGAGGTCGAACTGCCGCCGCTGCCACGCGACAATGGGGCACCGCCAACCTCGCCGCGTACAACTGTCGGCTTGGGGCGCTCACGGCCCTCTTGAATCGCGCACCAAGGCCCGTCTGCATAGGCCAGAAGACTCGTTCGGCAAGGCTTAGCGGCTCCGCAACAGACGCTCGGCCGCCCGCGCCAGCTGCGGCGCCACGTCGATGCCGTTGCTGACGTGTGCCACGGTGTTGCAGCTGATGATGCGCGCCGGCCCTGCACGGCGCAGCGTGGCCAGCGCGTCGCTCCCGAACAGGGCGTGCACCACCACGCACACCGGTGCGGCCAGGCCGGCCTGCTTCAGCAAGCGCACCGCCGCGGCCATGGTGCGGCCGCTGGAGGCCATGTCGTCGATCAGCACCGGCGTGGCGGCGCCGATGTCGCCCAGCTTGGCGGCGGTGTCGGCCACGCTCACGTCGCGGTCGCCGTGCCGCTGCTTCTCCAGCGCCGTCCAGGGGCACCCTGCCAGGCGCGCCACTTCGCCCACCCACTGCGCGCTTTCGCTGTCCGGCCCCACCAGGTAGGGCCGCGTCACATTGGCCGCCAGCCACAGTGCGATGGCCGGCGCCGACGGCACCGCCTCGGCCGCCAGCGTGTAGGCGTGCCCCAGCGTGGGGTGGCGGTGCAGGTGGGGATCGACCGTGGCCAGCCAGTCGGCGCAGCCCGACAGCAGGCGCGCCACGTGCAGCGAGGTAACGCCCTGCCCCGGCGCGAACGCGGCGTCCTGCCGCATATAGGGAAGATAGGGCAGCACCAGGCCCACACTGCGCGCGCCGAGCTCGCGCGCCACGCTGGCGCACAGGTAGAGCGCGAACAGGCCGGCGTCCGGCCCGTCCGGCGTCGCCACCAGCACCACGTCGCGCCCTACCAGCGCGGCGCCGAAGCGCGGACAGCATTCGCCGTCGGGAAAGCGGTGCAGCAGCAGCGGCGCCGTATCGCACCGCCAGTCGGCCTGCAGCCTGGCCGGCCACGCCTCGGCGCCGGGCAAGGCAAACAGCAGCGGCATCATGGCGCTTCCTCCAGCGTGATCATGTGTTCCTGGCTGCGCGCATAGGCCAGCGCGTATGCCAGTTCGCCCGGCGATTCAGCGTGCAAGGTCAGCAGCGGCTGGCCCACGTCCACCATGGCGCCCAGCGGCGCGTGGAACATCAGGCCGGCGGCGGCCGCCTTGGGCGCGCCGGCCAGCTTGGCGCAGCGCGCCAGGGCGCGGTTGTCGATGGCGGCCACGCGGCCCGCGTGCGCCGCACAGAGATCCTGCGTGTAGGCCGCACGCGGCGGCTCGCGCAAGCCGCCCTGGGCCGCGCAGATGGCCTGCAGCTTGCGCCAGGCCGCGCCGCTGTCCAGCACTTCGGTGGCCTTGGCCAGGCCCCAGCCCGCCGCCGCCTGGCCGCTCGCTTCGAGCAAATGGCCTGCCAGCAGCAGGCCGCGCCGCCGCAGGTCCTGCGGCGCGCCGGGCTGGTTCTGCAGCACGGCCAGCACGTCGAAGGCCTCCAGTGCCGGGCCGATGCCGCGCCCCACCGGCTGGGAGCCATCGGTCAGCTCGATGCTCACGGCCAGCCCGAGCTGCTCGCCGACCCAGCGCAATCGCTGCGCCAGCGCGCTGGCCGCCTCCAGCGAGCGCACCTTGGCTGTGCGCCCCACCGGCATATCGACCAGCACGTGGGTGGAGCCGGCCGCCACCTTCTTGGACAGGATGGAGGCCACCAGCAAGCCGTCGCTGTCGAGGCCGAGCGGGCGCTCCACGCGGATCAGCAAGTCGTCCACCGGGCTGAGCGCCATGGCGCCGCCCCAGGCGATGCAGCCGCCCTCCCGCTCCACCACGCGGCGCATGGCGGCCGCGTCCAGCGCCACCGGCGCCAGCGTTTCCATCACGTCGGCCGTGCCGGCCGGCGAAGTAATGGCGCGCGAGGAGGTTTTCGGTATCACCAGACCGCACGCGGCGATGATGGGCACCACCAGCAAGGTGGTGCGGTTGCCCGGCAGGCCGCCCACGCAATGCTTGTCCACCACCAGCGGCGCGTCCCAGCGCAGGCGCTGGCCGGCCGCCACCATGGCGGCGGTCAGCGAGCAGGTTTCGGCAGCGTCCAGCCGGTTGCCGGAGCAGGCCGCGATCATGGCGGCCAGTTCGATATCGGAGTAGCGCCCGGCGGCGATATCCGTCACGATGGCGCCGGCCGCATCGCGCTCCAGCGGACGGCCGAAAATCTTGGCGCGGATGGCGCCGAACGAAGGCAGCGGCGGCGCGTGCGCCAGGTGCACCAGCGTGCCCTCGGCCGCCTCCAGCGCGCGCCAGGCCGCCTCGGACACGCCCGCTTCATCCAGCTCCAGCAGCGGCGCCACCGCCACATTCAGCGTCGCCACCACGCAGCGGCCGCCGTGGCGGATTTCCAGCCGCGACTGCGCCTCGAAACCTTCGGCTTTGCAGATCGGGCTATCGCTGCGCAAATACACCACCGGCTGCTGGTACGTGTCGATGCCCAGCCGCCGCAAACGCAGCCCGGCCCCTGCCATGTCGCTTTCCGTTATTCCTGCTAGCATGCCTTTCCCCTACACAGTTGCGCATGCTTCCAAGATAACGGCCCCAGCGCCAGAAAGCAGCCGCACGACTTGACCTGGATCAAAGCACCCTGCAATAGCACCGGCGCGGTAACATGGCAGCCATGCCAGCACGCCTTTTTCCCGTTGTTTTATCCGCCTCTGTCCCATGCAAGGCGCGGTCGGCCCTGCTCGGCGCGGCATTGGCCTGCGCTGCGCTGCATGGCGCGGCGCCAGCGAGCGCGGCCGAGCCGGGGCTAACCGGCTTGATCAATGCATACCGCGCCGTGCCGCAGCAGTGCGGCGGCCAGGCCGCGGGGCCCTTGCCGCCGCTGGCGACGCCTTCCGCCCTGTCCTCGGTCCGGCTGGGCACCGGGGCCTTCATCGAACTGGCGCTGGAGCGGGCCGGCTATCCGGTTGAGCAAGCGGCCGCCATTTTCGTGAGCGGGGCGCCGGACGCGGCGGGCGCGATGGCCGTGCTGCGCGAAAAATACTGCCGCCAGTTGCTCAGCCCGCAATTTACGGCGCTGGGCGCGTCGCGGCAAGGCGACGCATGGCAAGTGCTGCTCGCCGAGCCGCAGCGCCCGATTCCCCTGCCCGATCCGGTTGCGGCCAACGCCGCCGCGCTGGCTGCCGTGAACGCCGCGCGCGCGGCGCCCCGGCTGTGCGGCGCGCGCCTGTTCGGCGCCGCCAAACCGCTGTCCCTGAACCCAGCACTGACCCAGGCGGCGCAGGCGCACAGCCGCGACATGGCCGCGCAGCGCTACTTCAGCCACCAGGCGCGCGACGGCAGCTTTGTGGCCGAGCGCGCGGCGCGCGCCGGCTATGCCTGGCGCTCGATAGGCGAGAACATCGCCTCCGGCATCAATACCGCCGAGGAAGCCGTGGCCGGCTGGCTGGACAGTCCCGGCCATTGCGCCAATGTCATGAACCCCGCATTTACCGAAATGGGCGTCGCGTATTCGCTCAATACCGAGCGCCGGATAATGTATTGGACGCAGGTAATTGGTGCAGCGCGATAAGCGTAATGCGTTCGAATCAATCAATTGGTTGATTGATTCGAACGCCGTTATGCCCTTCCGATATAGCTTTTCCCCAATTCGATATAGCTAAACAGGGCAAAAACAACAATGCTGCTCATTGCTGTGATTATTTCCTGAGCGCTAAACACACGTCCGTTTTCCGACAATAAACTCTGTTCAAACTAATAAATCCTTACATGGGAGACGGAGAGAAATGCACATCATCGCCAACGGCCAGCTTCGGCCAAAACGTTTGAGCTACGCAATTGCCCTGGCACTGGCAAGCAATATCGCCCTTGCCCAGGACGCCCCGAAAACCGAGACCCCCGCCAAAGACACGGCCATTCAGAAGGTGGTCGTCAGCAGCACCCGCGCATCGCAGCAAAGCGGTATCGACCGCAAGAAGAATGCCGCCACCGCGCAGGATTCCATCGTGGCCGAAGACGTCGGCGCACTGCCGGACCGGAATATCGGTGAAGCCATTTCCCGCATCGCCGGCATTGCGCTGGACCGCGGCGATTTCGGCGAAGGCGTTTCTGTGGCGGTGCGCGGCAATAGCGCCGACCTGACCCGCGTCGAGATCGACGGCCAGGGCGTGCAGTCCGGCGGCGGCACCGACATGAACGGCGGCGGCAGCGGCCGCGGCGTGGAATTCCGCGAAATGTCATCCGACCTGATCAAGAGCGTGGACGTGGTCAAGGGCTCCACCGCCGACATGACCGAAGGTTCGCTGGGCGGCGGCATCATTATCAAGACGCGCACCGGCCTGGACTTCAAGAAGCCGTTCTACTCGCTGCGCGTGGCTGCGGCGCAAAACTCGCTGAACGAGAAATGGACCCCGGACACCAACCTGATCCTGGCCAACAAGTTCTTCGACGACCGCCTAGGCGTGCTGCTGAACGTGTCCACCTCGCAGGCCAACAACGAGGGCCACTCGCAGCAGGTGGCCACCAGCGCCAACCAGGGCTACGCCCGCGCGCTGGACTTCGACAATTCGCCGAACAAGACATTCTCCTTCAATCCGAGCACCGTCAACACGTCCGATCCGCTGTCGACCACCACCTTGCTGGCCAGTCCGCTGACCGGCGGCGGCTTCTTCAACGCCGCCTCGCCGCTGGACCTGGTGACGCGCTCGGCCAACGCCAAATCCAAGGCCGACTGCTACGCCACCTTCCCGAACCTGACCACGGCGCAGCAGAACGCCATCAACGGCACCACCGCGCGCAACGCAGCCATCAACCAGCGCGGCAACGAGCTGATGACCTGCCTGAACCAGTGGAACGACTACACGCCGTCGCTGGTCCGCTACATCGAGAAAAAACAGATCGACAAGCGCCGTTCGGGCGACCTGCGCCTGGACTTCAAGGTTAACAATGAGCTGACCGTGTACGCCAAGGGCAGCATCCAGCGCCGCCGGGTGGACGATAATTATCTGGTGTATGGCCTGGGTGGCCTGTCGACCAATGCGGGCGTCACCAACTCGCCAACCTACAACGGGCCAACCTTCACCGACTCCGCCAGCGGCGTGCGCAGCGCCGTGCCTGGCTCGGGCTATTTCCTGTATGACACGCCCAGCTTCCGCAGCAACACCTTCCCCGCGACGGGCACGGTGGCCAACGTGGATCCGCGCTCGGTGGTCATGGACGCCAACCACCACGTAACCAAGTTCACCATCAGCGACGGCAGTGCCGGCGTTGACCAGATCCACAACATCATCGAAACCAGCAGCCGCTATCTGCAGGCCGGCGGTACCTACCGCAATGGCCCTCTGCTGGCGGAATTCTTCGTCGGCGACGCGAAATCGGACTTCACGCGTGGCGACAAGCGCACCAGCTGGAGCTACAACTACGGTCCGGCCACGCTGAGCGTGCTGCCAAACGGACTGTGGACTCACAGCTTCCCGCAGGGCAGCAGCTTCGACCAGTCCAATCCGGCCAACTATGCCGTCGCGCGGCCGGCGGTCGCCAACCTGGCCGCCGTACCGGCCTCGGCCACCGTACCGGTGGCCATCCCGGCCTATACCATCGCCCAGCAGCCACTGCTGACCCAGGCGCCGTCGCTGCAGTTCACGCCGCGCGGCAACGAAGGCGGCGAGCGCACCGCCAAGCTGGACCTGACCTACGCGCTGAGCGACCAGGTGCCCTTCCTGTCCCGCATCAAGACCGGTATCAACCTGCGCGACACCACCGGCGAGAGCTGGAACCCGAACGGCGGCTACGTCGTCAAGAGCGCCGTAGGCACCTTCGGCCAGGCCGGCTACGTTCCGGCGGTCAACATGCCGCAATCCATCATCCGCTCGTCGTTCATCGGTTGCGAGAACACCGCCGGCTCGCTGGGCGCTGGCGGCTCGCCGTGCAAATACGGCTATAACCCGAACACCAATACCGCTACCGCGCTGTCCGGCCAGGTTGTAGTGAACCAGAAGCAGTTCCAGGACATCATTACCGCCGCCATGAACGGGCAGCAAAGTACCCGCTTCTTCAATGGCGCCAAGGACCGGCCGGCGGACCTGGTGGAGGGCTGGACCACGATCGACGTGGAAAAGGTATTCGCCATGACTGGCGTACCCAACGTCAACTATGACTGCCTGAAGGAATGCACGGCCAGCGACGGCAAAGTCTACGCCCAGCCTTCCAACAAGTTCTCTGAAAAAGTGCGCTCGGGTTACCTGATGACGGACTTCACGGTAGACCGAGTGCCGTTCACCAGCAAGGCGCTGCCATTCAACTGGGAACTGGAAGGCAACTTCGGCTACCGCATCGTCAACACCAAAGTGAGCGGAACCGGTATCCTGGGCTTCCAGACCATCTTGAAAAACGCGGCGTTCAACCCGAGCAACCCAGACGCAACCACGGGCGTCAACTCCAGCACGCTGATCATACCGACCTCGCTGAACGCCAGCACCACCGACTACATGCCTTCCCTGAACCTGGCATTGTGGGCCGTGCCGGACCAGGTGGTGTTGCGCTACAACCGCGCCAAGACCGTGGCCCGTCCACCGGTAACCTCGCTGCTGCCGTCGGGCACCTGCACCTATGACGAGCGCAAGATCGATACCATCAGTGGCACCGAACTGGACCAGACCTGCACCGGCACCATGGGCAATCCGGCCTTGCGCCCCCAGACCAACTGGAACCAGAACTTGAGTCTTGAGTGGTACCCGAACCGCGACAGCACGTTCAACGTGTCCTACTTCAACCAGAAAGGCAAGATCGGTCCAAGCGAAGTGGTGGGCCGCAGCGACGTGAAGCTGTTCTCGGGCACCGACCTGGTTGATCCGGTTACCGGCAAGTCGCTGGGCGATCTGGACTTCAACTACCGCACCTACGACAACGGCGTGGCGACCACCCGCAAGGGTATCGAGTTCCAGAGCAAGACCGCCTTCACGTTCCTGCCGTCGGTCCTGAAGTACACCGGCCTGGACGCGAACTACACCAAGCTGCGCTCGGCTGTTTCTGCAGTCAACGTGGTGGACCTGATCACCGGCACCCCGCTGCCGCCGGCCCGCGAGTCGAAGTACTCCTACAACGCCTCGCTGTGGTATGACGATGGCGCGTTCTCGGCCCGCCTGGCGTTGCAATTCGTGGCGCAGCAGTTCACCTGCATCGCCGCCTGCGGCAACAACACGGTAAACAATTACCCGAGTTCGCCGGGCGTGACCCGCGTGACGGTCACCCCGTTCAACCCGGGCTCGCCTAACTTCAAGGACTCGACCCGCTTCATCGACGCCAAGATCGCCTACCGCTTTGCCAACGGCATCGAGATCTTCGCCGAGGGCCGCAACCTGGGCAAGGCCACCACCTCCAACAGCCAGGGTCCATACACCCCGTTCGCCGATGGCACGCCTAACCTGCTGGACTACGCTTATGCCGGCCGCCGCATCATGGTGGGTATGACAATCCGCAACTAAGTTCGTTGTTGTTCCTTTCAACCCGGCCGCGTGCCGGGTTGTTTTTTTTCAGAATGCCTATACTTACAGTCACTAAACACTGAAAGGGAACTGGCATGAGCAATACGACTGAAACCGCGCTGCTGGCAGGCGGCTGCTTCTGGGGCATGCAGGACTTGATTCGCCGCTATCCGGGCGTGCTGGCCACGCGCGTGGGCTACTCCGGCGGCGACGTAGCGAACGCCACCTACCGCAACCACGGCACCCACGCCGAGGCCATCGAAATCGTGTTCGATCCGGCCACCATCAGCTACCGCAAGATCCTGGAATTCTTCTTCCAGATCCACGACCCGAGCACGCCCAACCGCCAGGGCAACGACCGGGGCACCAGTTATCGGTCCGCCATCTTCTACACTAGCGCGGAACAGAAGCGCGTGGCCGAAGAAACCATCGCGGTCGTGGACGCATCCGGCCTGTGGCCGGGCAAAGTGGTGACCGAGCTGGCGCCTGCCGGCCCATTCTGGGAAGCCGAGCCGGAGCACCAGGACTATCTGGAGCGCTTGCCCGACGGCTACACCTGCCACTTCATCCGCCCCGACTGGAAACTGCCGGCGCGGACCTAAGACCGGCGCTGGAGGCAGGCCGGGCTACTGCTCCGGCATACCGCGCAGGTGCTCGATATCGGCCACCGCGCTCTTCCAGCTGGCTTCGTCGCCCAGGGCGGCGAGCGTGTCCAGCGGCAGCTCGATTTCCTTCAGCAGCTTGCCTTCCAGCGATATTTTGTAGCGCAGGCTGCTGTATTCGATGTCATACGATTTGCGCAGCCCTTGCTGCCTGACGTAACTTTCTTGTGACATGGCCATGATGATCTCCCAAAGTAAGAACGATAGGCTGCCTTAAGCATAGCAAAATACGGGCGGGGGCGTCGCCGCGTCTTGTCGGCCTAGTCCGACATGGAATTAGGAAGTACGGCGGTATATCCAGCCGGGGAATCCGATTAGCATCAACGGATAACCTCGCAAAAGGAGAACCTCATGCTTAACCGACTCATCACCATGGCCGCAGCGGCGGCAGGCGGCTACCTGCTAGCCAAGCAACTCAAAAAAGGCAAATCCGCGCGGGGAGCATCGTCCGTGAAGGAAAGCATCACCGTCAGCGTGCCGGTGCGCACCGCCTACGGCCAATGGACCCAGTTCGAGCAGTTCCCCACCTTCATGGACAGCGTGCATGAAGTGCGCCAGCTGGACGACAAGCGCCTGCACTGGAAGGCCGACGTGCTGGGCAAGCCGGTGGAGTGGGACGCGGAGATCACCGAACAGATCCCGGACCAGCGCATCGCCTGGCGCAGCACCACCGGCAAGCTTAACAACGGCGTGGTGACGTTTGACGCCCTGTCGGACAATCGCTGCCGCATTACCCTGACCATGACATACCAGCCCGAAGGCACGCTCGAAGCCATCGGCGACGCCATGGGCGCGGTGCGCCTTGAAGCGTCCGGCAACCTGAAGCGCTTCAAGGAGATGATCGAGCAGCGCGGCCAGGAAACCGGCGCCTGGCGCGGCACCATCGAAGACCAGGGCCACGCGCCGACCGCGCATTGATACTGTCAGGGACAGTTGCCGATGACGTAGTAGCCGGCCGAGGTTTGCGCCAGCGTGGTGGTGTAGAAGATGTTGTACAGCCCCATGTTCTGGTTGGAACCCTTGGCCAGCGCGTAACCGCCGCTGTTGACGGCGCGCCCGGCCGTTACGTGGGCGTAGTTGCTGGCCGTGGTGGCGCTGCAGACGTAGCCGCCGCCCGTGGTGGTGGCGTTCACCGCAGCCGAGGCGGCGCCCGCCGCGCCCCCCGTATCTACCGCCCGCACCGTGTAGCTGTAGCCAGTGCCCGCCGCCAGGCCGGTGTCGGTGAAGGCCAGCGCGGTCAGCAGGCCGGCGTTGGCCTGCGTGCCGCCACGGTACACATGATAGCCTGCCGCGCCGGACACGCTGTTCCACGCCAGCGCCACGCTGCTGCTGGTCACGCCGGTGACGTTCAGTCCCGCCGGCGCCGGCAGCGCGCCGCCTCCCCCACCGGACGACACGCGGTCGACCATGCCCTTGATGGCCGCCATCTGGCGCCCGCTCTTCTTGGCGTAGTTGGCGTCGTCATAGCCCCACCAGTCCCAGCACCCGTTCGGATTGCCCGCGCTGCTGGGTGCGGTCTGCGGGTACAGCATGACGATGTTGTTGGTGTCCGCCCACTTGTTGTAGCCGGTGCTGCGGTAGTACTGGTCCTGGATCTTGGTGGCATCTTGCTGGCAGCCGTGCACCACCACGTGCAGCTTGCATTGCTGGCCGCTGGCGCAATTGGCCGGCACGTAGGCCCAGCCGCTGGAGGCCATGCCGTGCGAGGCGGGGCTGGCGATAAACTCGCCCTGGTTGAATTCCACGAAGCTGCCGCCCAGCGCGCCGCTGTTCTTCGCGTTCAGCGGGCCGTAGATCCACTTCAGTATCTCGCCGGCCAGGTCGAAGTTGCAGTTGTTGATGTAGGGGCTGGCCTTGGTGCTGCAGCCGCTGCCGAAGTAGTCGGTCACCATGGCGTGCTCGGAGGCCAGGTTGTTCTTGTAGAAGATACTGGCGGCAGCGATGTAGTTCTTGTAGTAGGTGTCCGCCTCATTCATCACCAGCTGCTTGACGGTGCTGTCGATGGTGCCGGAATACAGGTAGACCCTGGAATTGGCCAGGTTGCCGGTGGGGTCGATCAAGCCTTGGCTGGCCCAGCTGTTGGTGGTCGACACCAGCGTGGCCGTGGCCGGCTTGCTGAACGCGCTGGCGGCCATGCAGGGACCGGCCGCGTTGGAGAGCACGCCTTGGGCGCAGTAGAACGGACCGCCGGCCACGACGCCGGCACCCGCCTTGAAGGTGGCCGAAAACGCCACGTGCAGCTGCACCGCCATGAAGCCGCCCGAGGACAGGCCGGAGACCGAGGTCTTCTCCGGGTCGATGTTGTACGACGGCAGCGCCACGGGTGCGGCCTGTGCCGCCGCGCCCGTGACACCGAGGACAAACAGAACCATGCTGCGCATGCGGAAGCGTCCAGCGAAATTCGTCATTGCGAGTCTCCTTTATCGTTAGCCCCCGAGCGCGCTGCCCCCGAAGGGAGAGCCGATAGTAATAGGAAATATTGCGAATTCGTTAGACCTGGCAGTTCCACTAGTAGTTCTACTGTTGCGCGGCTATCGCTTCCTCTTTGCTAGCGGCCTTGCTGGCTGCTTCAAGTTGCGCCAGGCGTATCCGCATCTGCCGCTCTTCGCTCCAGCGCTGGGTTTCATCGCGCACCACGGCCACGATGGCGGCCACCTTGCGCGCCTCGTCGTACAGCATCGCCACCGTGAACGCGATCGACAGATTGCGCCCGTCGCGGTGCAAGGCGGGCACGCGCAGCACGTCGTTGCCATAGCGCGTTTCGCCGGTGGCCATGGACTTGTTGTAGCCGTCCCAGTGGCGTTGCCGCTGGCGCTCGGGAATGATGATGTCCAGCGACTTGCCCAGCGCTTCCTCGCGCGTAAAGCCGAACATGCGCACCGCCGCATCGTTCCAGACGATGATGGCCCCGGCCGCGTCGCACACCACCACGGCGTCGCCGATGCCTTCCACCAGCTGCTTGTAATCGATAGTCTGCATTACTGACCTCCAAAAAGAACGAGGGCGGAACCGGTCCGCCCTCTTGTTGGCTTAACGTGACTTTATACGGCTTTGGCTTCGTGCAGCGCGGCGATTTCGCGCGAGCTGTAGCCCAGCGTTTCCAGCACCTCATTGGTGTGCTCGCCCAGCAGAGGGGAGCCGGTGATTTCCACTTTCAGGTCGGAGAACTTGATCGGGCTGCCCACGGTCAGGTACTTGCCGCGCTCCTTGTGGTCCACTTCGGCGATGGTGCCGCTGGCGCGCAGCGACTCGTCGTTGGCCAGTTCCTTCATCGTCATCACCGGCGCACAAGGAATGTCGAACTTGCGCAGGATGTTCACCGCTTCGAACTTGGTCTTGTCCGCCAGCCAGGCTTCGATGGTGCCGAAGATGTCGAAGATCTTGTCCTGGCGCGCCGAGGCGGTCATGTAGGCGGGATCGTCGATCCACTCCGGCTTGCCGATGGCGCGGCAGATTGGCGCCCACGCATGGCCCTGGATGGTGAAGTAGATGTAGGCGTTCTTGTCGGTTTCCCAGCCCTTGCACTTGAGCACCCAGCCCGGCTGGCCGCCGCCGCCGGCGTTGCCGCCGCGCGGCACCACGTCGGTGAAGCTGCCGTGCGGGTATTGCGGATACTCTTCCAGGTAGCCCACCCGGTCCAGGCGCTGCTGGTCGCGCAGCTTCACGCGACACAGGTTCAGCACGCTGTCCTGCATCGACACGGCCACCTTCTGGCCCTTGCCGCCGTTGCGGTTGCGCGCGTGCAGCGCGGTCAGGATGCCGATGGCCAGGTGCATGCCGGTGTTGCTGTCGCCCAGCGCGGCAGCGCTCACGGTGGGCGGGCCGTCGTCGAAGCCGGTGGTGGAGGCGGCGCCGCCGGCGCACTGCGCCACGTTCTCATAGACCTTCAAGTCTTCGTAGTGGTGGCCGTCGCTGAAGCCCTTCACGGACGCGACGATCATGCCCGGGTTCAGTTCCTTGATGTGCTCCCACGTAAAGCCCATGCGGTCCAGCGCGCCGGGGCCGAAGTTCTCCACCAGCACGTCCGACTGCTTGATCAGGCGCGTCAGCACTTCCTTGCCTTCGGCGGTCTTGGTGTCCAGGGTCAGCGACTTCTTATTGCTGTTCAACATGGTGAAGTACAGCGCATCCACCCCGGGAATGTCGCGCAACTGCGAGCGGGTGACATCGCCCGCGCCGGGGCGCTCGACCTTGATCACGTCGGCGCCATACCAGGCCAGCAGCTGGGTGCATGCAGGGCCGGCTTGCACGTGGGTGAAGTCGATGATCTTGATGCCTTCTAACGGTTTGGTCATGTTAAGTCTCCTGGTGTTGTTCGATGTTTGACGCGGATTTACTTCTTGCCTGCGGTGCTGGGATTCAGGTTGGTGAGGCGGCCGCTTTCGGTGCCGGCGGTTTCGTCGATGACGGCGTTGATCAGCGCCGGCTTGCCCGCCGCGATGGCCTCCGTCAGCGCCTTGGTCATTTCCTCCGGCGTGGTGACGTGGTAGCCGATGCCGCCGAACGCCTCAATCATCTTGTCGTAGCGGGCGTTCTTCACGAACACGGTGGGCGCCACATCCTTGCCGCCGGTAGGGTTTACGTCGGTGCCGCGATACACGCCGTTGTTGTTGAAGATGATGGTGGTGACGGGAAGCTCGTAGCGGCAGATGGTTTCCAGTTCCATGCCGGAGAAGCCGAACGCGCTGTCGCCTTCAATCGCCACCACCGGCTTGCCGCTGGTGACGGCCGCCCCGATGGCGAAGCCCATGCCGATGCCCATGATGCCCCAGGTGCCCGAGTCGAAACGCTTGCGCGGTTCGTACATGTCGATGATGCTGCGCGCGAAGTCGAGCGTGTTGGCGCCCTCGTTGACCACGTTGATGTCCGGCCGGGTTTTCAGCACGTCGCGGATGGAGCGCAGCGCGCTGTGGAAGTTCATCGGCGACGGATTTTGCGCCAGCATGGCGGCCATCTTGGTCAGGTTCTTGTCCTTGCGCTCGGCGATGGAACCGGTCCAGGCGGGATCGGGCTTGCCGTGGCCGCCGCTGCGGATGCCTTCCAGCAGCGCCGTCACGCAGGAGCCAATGTCGCCGATCACCGGCGCGGCGATGGCCACGTTGCTGTCGATTTCAGTCGGCGAAATATCGATCTGAATGAACTGCTTGGGCACGCCCCAGGTCTTGCCCTTGCCGTGCGCCAGCAGCCAGTTCAGGCGCGCACCGATCAGCACCACCACGTCCGCCTCGGCCAGCACGTAGGAGCGTGCGGCGGAAGCCGACTGCGCGTGCGTGTCCGGCAGCAGGCCCTTGGCCATCGACATCGGCAGGTAGGGAATGCCCGATTCCTCAACGAAGGCGCGGATGTCGGCGTCGGCCTGCGCGTAAGCGGCGCCTTTGCCCAGCAGGATCAGCGGCTTCTTGGCGCCCTGCAGCAGCGACAGCGCGCGCTGCACCGCGTCCGGCGCGGGGATCTGGCGCGGCGCGGCGTCCACCACTTTCACCAGCGAGCGGCGGCCGTGTTCGGCGTCGATCACCTGCGCCAGCAGCTGCGCCGGCAAGTCCAGGTACACGCCGCCCGGGCGGCCCGACACGGCGGCGCGAATGGCGCGCGCCACGCCGATGCCGATGTCCTCTGCCTTGTTGATGCGGTACGACGCTTTGGCGTAAGGCTTGGCCGCGTTCAGCTGATCCATTTCCTCGTAGTCGCCCTGCTGCAGGTCGACGATTTCGCGTTCGCTGGAACCGCTGATGAGGATCATCGGGAAGCAGTTGGTGGTGGCGTTGGCCAGCGCGGTCAGGCCGTTCAGGAAGCCCGGCGCGGACACCGTCAGGCAGATGCCCGGCTTCTGCGTCATGTAGCCTGCGATGGCGGCCGCGTTGCCAGCATGCTGCTCGTGGCGGAAACCGATAAACCGCATACCTTCAGCCTGCGCAAGGCGCGCCAGGTCGGTGATAGGGATGCCCACCAGGCCGAAGATGGTGTCGATATCGTTATGCTTGAGCGCATCCACTACCAGGTGGAAGCCATCGGTCGTTTCGTCAGACTGCGTGCTGTTGGTTGTCATGAGTGTCTCTTATATTTGGTTTAACAAAGGTGTTGAAGCCATCATAGCGACGCCCTTTGTTTTCTCTCATTGACCGCGGTCAAGATTCAAAGGAAGATGTCCAACATTTCCAGATCAGTAATCAGAACTAGGATCAGAGCAAGGTCATGACGCTGCTAGCCAATCACCCCGAACGCAACATCCTGCGCGTGCAACTGCGCCAGAACATCGTGCTGAAAGAACTGCGCGAAAGCGAGATGGCGGCCCTGGAGCCTTACCTCACCGTAGTGGACTACAACAAGGGCGACCTGCTGCTGAACCAGGGCGTGCACGAGATGGAGCAGTACTTCATCCTGGACGGCATCCTGAAGCGCGTGGTCACCAACCAGGAAGCCAAGGAGATGATCCTGCGCTTCGCCGCCGAGCGCGACATCGAAACCAGCTACGCGGCCTGGCGCCTGAAGACGCCCACGCCGTACAGCATCGTGTGCGTGACGAAAGCGCGCGTGGCCAAGCTGGCCATGCCGCAGTGGGTGGCGTTCTTGGAAAGCCACTCGCAGCTCAAGCAAAGCTTCGAATATGAGGTGATGCATTTGATGAGCGAGATCATGGGCCACACCATCACCCTGCATCTGCTGGACGCGCCGGGCCGCGTGCACCGCTTCGTGCGCAAGCACAGCGAAATGTTCGAGCGCTTGCCGAAAAAGCAACTCGCGGCCTACCTGAATTTATCACCGGAAACATTGAGCCGCCTGAAAAACCAGGGCAAGATTTAGCGCCTGTTTTAGCGCCTGTTGCGCCGCAGCGCAGCAAAAACTTGACCGCGGTCAAGAATCCCGAAAACAGATTTATCGCGTTTTCGTGGGTTTTTCATAGGCAATATTCATCAGATTGATACCTGTTATGCGCTGCCTCAATTGGCGGCGCGGTATCGGGCTGCCTATACTCATTTCATACCAACGCGGCGCCAACGATTTTTAACTTCATAGGGAATCAATCATGACCACCATTACCAATAAGCAAACCCATACTGCTGAACAAGCCCAGCCTTTCAGCCTGATGTTCATCATCGAGACCATCTTCGGCGTGCATCTGCGCGAACAGCTGGACGCCAACACCGCCGGCGACAAGAGCGACGCCAAGTACACCTGGGGCATGTAATCTGTGTGCAGTGCGGAAGGCAAAACGGACGTCCTTGTGGAACGTCCGTTTTTTTATCAGGCCGCCATTTTTTGTAGCCTGAGCTGCCCTCTCTCCTCGGTCATGGTCCGTTCCAGCAATTTGACCAGCGCATAGACCGCGTCAATATGAGGTGTGGCGGTATCGGTAAACCGCCCCAGTTCAACCACCGAGCCGACCAGCGCGTCGATTTCCGGCCCGCGTCCCGCCTCGACATCCATCAGCATCGACGTCTTGTGCCGCCCCACTTTCTCGGCGCCGGCAATCCGCTTGTCCAGCGTCACGCGGAACGTCACGCCCAGCTTGTTGGCCACCGCTTCCGCTTCCTTCATCATGTCCGCCGCCAGCGAGCGCGCCACCGGATACTGGCAGATGCCCTCCAGCGTGGCATGGCACAGCGCGCTGATCGGATTGAAGGTGAGGTTCCCCCACAGCTTCAGCCAGATCTCGGAACGGATGTTGTCCAGCACCGGCGCCTTGAAACCGGCCCTGGTGAAGCACTCCGAAATGGCCTGCACGCGCGGCGTGGTGGACCCATCCAGCTCGCCCAGCGGAAAGCGCTCGCCCTCCACATGCCGCACCACGCCGGGCGCCACCAGCTCCGAGGCCGGATAGACCACGCAGCCAATCACGCGCGACGGCGGGATGCGCACCGCCAGGCTGCCGTCCGGGTCCACGCTGTGCACCGTGCGCCCTTCCAGGTGGCCGCCGTGCTGGTGGAAGTACCAGTACGGTATGCCGTTCTGCATGGTGACCACGCAGGTGTCCGGCCCGAACAGCAGCGGCAGCTGGTCCGCCACCGCCGCCACCTGGTGCGCCTTCAGCGCCAGGATTACCACGTCCTGCGGCCCTGCTTCGGCGTAATCGTCGGTGGCCGCCACATTGGTGGCCACCTGTTCGCTGCCGTCATGCTCGATCAGCTTGATGCCCTTGTTGCGGATCGCCAGCAGATTGGCGCCCCGCACCAGAAACGTCACCTGCTCGCCTGCCAGGGCCAGCCTGGCCCCCACCAATCCTCCTATTGCCCCCGCCCCTACTATGGCGATTTTCATTTTCAGCTCCTTGGTTTTTACTCAAAACGGTTGCTGAGCTTTCCAATGCCGTCGATCTCCACCTCGACTATGCTCCCCGGCCGCATCGAACCGACGCCGACCGAGGTGCCGCACAGGAGGATGTCGCCCGGATCCAGCGTCATGTCCTTCGAAATCTTGCTCACCAGCTGAGCGGCGGAGAACACCATGTCGTTGATGGGGTAGTCCTGCCGCACTTCGCTGTTGAGGATGGTCCGCACCACCAGCATGGCGGGATCGAGGCCGGTGGCGATCACCGGGCCGAAAGGGCAGAAGGTGTCGAAACCCTTGGCCCGCACCCACTGCGGAAAGGTCGGATCACGCTTGATGATGTCGTTGACGGTGACATCATTGGCGCAGGTGTAGCCGAATATGTAGTCCGTGGCGTCGGCCTCGGACACGTTGAAACAGGTCTTGCCGATGACGATGGCCAGTTCGCCCTCGAAGGCCACCTTGTCCTCGCACAGCGGCTTGCGGATAGTGGCGCCGGGCGCCAGGTAAGAGTTCGGCGTTTTCAGCAGGTACAGCGGCTCCAGCGGCGGCTCGATGCCGAGCTTGCGGCCGAGCGCGTGGAAGTTGTTCCACATCGCCAGCACCTTGCCCGGTACCACAGGCGTGAGCAGTTTTACTTCGGACAGGTGCAGCGTGAAATCGGTGGGCGAAGGCGCGTCGAACATATCGCCCTGGTAGATGCGGATTTTGTCGCCTTCAACGGTACCGAAGCGCACCGTGTCGAAATGTTGAAAGCGCAGCCAGCGTTTGATCATGTTGTTCTCGCTTGTTCTTGCTTGCTCGATGGCGCCGGCCACATCGCCGGCGCCATCGATTGCTCGCTAGTTGGCCAACCGCGCAGCAGCGGCCAGGGACTTGTCATCCGCCTCGGCAACCGGCGTGACGGCGGTATCCATGAAGCGCTTGCGCATCGGACGCAGCACCCACCAGGCCATGAAGGCAGCCACCGCATTCAGGCCGCAGCCCACGAAGAACACCGCTTCCCAGCTGCCGGTGGCAGCCGTCAGGACGCTCGACAGCGGCACGAAGATCGAAGCCGTTCCCTTGGCCGTGTACAGCAGGCCGGCATTGCCCGCCGCGTTCTTGGTGCCGAAAGTATCGGCCGCAGTGGCAGGGAACAAGCTGTAGATCTCACCCCAGGCGAAGAACACCAGGCCGGTAAGGATGACGAACATGATAGGATCGCGGCCCCAGTAGTACAGCGCCAGGATGCCCACGGACTCCAACGCAAAGGCGATGAACATGGTCTTCTCGCGGCCAATCTGGTCCGACACCCAGCCGAAGAAGGGACGCGTCAGGCCATTCAGCACCCGGTCGATGGCCAGGGCGAACGTCAGCGCCGGCAGTATCATGCCCATGATGTTGAAGGTTACGCCGTCGATCTTGAAGTCCTTGGCGATCGGGCCCATTTGCGCGGTGGCCATCAGGCCGCCGGCAGCCACCAGTACGAACATGGTGTACATCACCCAGAACACCGGCTTGCGGATGATCTGCGACGGGCCGAAGTCCGCCTTGGACTGCTGCACCTTGGTCTGCTTCTGGATCTTGTTCGGCACGTGTGCCGGTGGACGCACCATCAGCAGCGCCAGCAGCATCACGATGGCGCCCTGGCCGATACCGAAGGTCAGGAAGGTCGCTTCGTAACCGCTTTTGGCGATCATCATCGAGATCGGGATGATGGTGGCCGCTGATCCGGCCCCGAATCCCGCCGCCGTCAAGCCGGCCGCCAGGCCCCTCCGATCCGGGAACCATTTCAGAGCCGAGCCCACGCAAGTGCCGTACACGGCGCCGGCGCCAACGCCGCTAATGGCCGCCGCGATGTAGAGCATGGTCAGCGAGTCGGCATAGGAGTTCATGATCCAGCCCAGCGCGCACAGCAAGCCGCCGAACAGCACCACGGGACGTGGTCCCCACTTGTCGACCGCCCAGCCTTCCACTGGCACCAGCCAGGTCTCGGTCAGGATGAAGATGGTAAAGGCAACCTGGATGGCGGCCTTGCTCCAGCCGTGTTTGTCGGCGATAGGATTTACAAACAGGGTCCAACCGTACTGCAGGTTGGCGATCATGGCCATACAGATAATGCCCATGATAAGTTGCAGCCAGCGGTACGAAGGAGGCCTGATCACCGGCGCAGTGTCATCGTCATGCTTCATTTCGTTATCTCCATATAATTATTTAGTTTGGACCGTGTCTGGTTGACCGTTGTCACGAGACGATTGTGGAAGAAGCAAAAACCGATATCCTTGACCGCGGTTAAGATTCGACATTCTTTCATTTTTTTCAAGCAAAAAATAGCAACGTTACACAGCCGCTCAAAAGCCCACTTCGCCGTGCCGAAGGTTGTGTTGAACGTTGTGTTGGACAGCGTGCTGCACGCTTTGCAGCTCCCCCTGCCGCACCTGCGCGCCAGCCCCGCCGCACCCCGCGCCGGCGGTCTCCAGGCAGCGCGCCATCACCTTCTGGATCGCGTTCACCAGGAACTCCGCGTCGTACACCTTGAGCATGTGCGGATGGTGGTTCTCCACGTAGCGGCGCAGGTGCGAGCGCTGGCTCTCCACACCCATCTGGCCGGCGTAATCGCCGCTGCCCCAGAACCAGCGCAAACCCAGTTCGGCAAAGGCGGCGTTGTAAGCCTGGCGCTGCGCATCGGCCAGGTTGGCGGTATCGATCTGCATCATGGTCTGCTCCCCTTCTGTTGGAATAATGTCGGTTGACTAAGTCCATCGTAGGGCCTGACAATGATTAGTAATAGTTAAAGGTTTTTGGCATATCCATTCACGATACTGAATACATGGGATAACGATGAAACACGCCACCCTGCGCCAGCTCAAAGTGTTCGAAGCGGTGGCGCGCCACCTGAGCTTTTCGCGCGCCGCCGCCGAACTGCACCTGACGCAGCCGGCCGTATCAACCCAGATCAAGACGCTGGAAGGCCACGCGGGCCTGGAGTTGTTCGAGCAGATGGGTAAGAAGGTCTACCTCACGCCGGGCGGCGCCGAGCTGCTGTACCACAGCCGCGCCATCATCCAGCAGTTCCAGGAAGCCGAAGACGCGCTCACCCAGTTTCGCGGCATCGCCGGCGGCAAGCTGAATGTGGCGGTGATCAGCGCGGGCGACTACTTCTTCCCGCGCCTGATGGTGGAATTCGCCCGCCGCCATCCCGGCGTGAAGCTCAACCTCACGGTGCACAACCGCGCCGAGCTGCTGGAACGGCTCTCCAGCAACCAGACCGACCTGGCCGTGATGGTGCGCCCACCCCAGCAGGCCGACGCCGCGCACGCTGCCTTTGCGCCCCACCCTTACGTCATCGTGGCACCGCCGCAGCATCCGCTGGCGGGCAAGCGCCGCATTCCCGTCGAGCGCATCGTGCAGGAGCCGTTCGTGGTCCGCGAGCGCGGATCGGATACCTGGAATTCAATGGAGGACGGCTTCGGCGCCCACCTGGAGCGGCTGAACGTGGCGATGGAGATCCGCAGCACCGAGACCATCAAGCAGGCCGTCATCGCCGGCATGGGCGTGGCGTTCCTGTCGGCGCACACCATCAGCCAGGAGCTGAAGGCGGGCAGCCTGGCGGTGCTGGATGTGGCGGGATTTCCGGTGATGCTGAATTGGTACGTGGTGCACCGCAAAAACAAGCGCCTGCCGCCGGTGGCGCAGGCGTTCAAGGACTTTCTGCTGAGCGATGGTGCGACTTTGATCGAGCATTATCTAGCTCCGGCTTAGATATGCTGTGCGGAAAACAAGCCAGCCCTGAGTGCTCCCGCCGAACACCAGGTTATTCGGCGATAAAGACGCCAGGAGGGACACTAAATCTCTTTGCGAAATTCCGAATAACGTGCAGAGGCAACAATGACGAATTGGCCTTATGGCACGCGGTGAATCTCGTATCGATGACTTGCACAACTCTGGCGGCGAAAAGGGGAACTTCAGCTCGTCAGTGCGCGCACATGGGCGGCGACGCCGCCTGTCAGGCCGGCCATGCTGTAGCCCCCCTCCAGGATAGATATGATGCGACCTTGCGCACTCTCCGCGGCCACTTCCATTAACTCCCGAGTAATCCAGTGGAAGTCCGCATCCACCAATTGCAAGCCAGCCAGCGGATCGTCGCTATGGGCGTCAAAGCCGGCGGAAATGACGATCAACTCCGGCGCCCAGTTGCGCAGCGCGGGTATGAGCTCGTGCCGGATGCGGTCGCGGAACATGGGCGAGTCGCAGCCGGGCGGCAGCGGAACGTTGAGGATGTTGTTGCGGCTGCCCGTTTCGCTGCGCAGGCCGGTGCCGGGGTACAGCGGCGACTGGTGGCAGGAGGCGTAGAACAACCCTGGCAGCGGCGCAAACGCGGCTTGCGTGCCGTTGCCGTGGTGGACGTCGAAATCAACCACAGCCACCCTCTCCAGCTCGTACGCACGGCTGGCGTGGGCGGCGGCGATGGCGGCGTGGTTGAAGATACAGAAACCCATGGCGCGGTCCGGCTCGGCGTGGTGGCCGCAGGGGCGCGTGGCGCAGAACACGTTGGCGGCTTCGCCCAGCATCACGTCGTCCACGGCGGCGCAGGCGGCGCCGATGCAGCGCATGACGGCGCGCCAGGAGCCTGCCGAGAGCATGGTGTCGCCGCCGTCCAGCGGCACGGCGCCGCGCGCGGGCAGCGCGTCCAGAATGGCGTCGTAGTAGTCGGCGTCGTGTATCAGTTCGGCCTGGGCGCGCGTGCCCATAGGGGCTACCTGCCAGTCCAGCGCGGCGAACTCGGGGGCCTTCAGCGCTTCCAGCACCAGCGCCAGCCGCTGCGGCGATTCGGGGTGGCCCTCTCCCGGCTGGTGGTCGTAGCAGTCGACGTGGGTGTAGACGCGGGTGCGCTGTTTCATGAAGGGCCCAGGTTAGTCCAGCAGGAACAGGTTGTCCGAGCCGGTGTCGCGGATGATGGCGAGCGCCTGCGCGCTGCCGGTGAGGAAATGGTCGGCCGTCTCCGGCGCGCTGCCCGGGCCGGCCATGCTGGCGGCGCACGCGGCGTCGGCCACGCTGTGCGGGGCGATCTGCAGGGCGATGCCGTGCGGCTTGAGCGCGGCTGCGGCGTAGCGCAAGTTGTGCACCAGGGTCTGGCGCGCCAGGTCGGGCAGCAGCTCGGGCGGCAGCAGCCCGGCCAGGCAGCGCAGCTGGCGCGTGCCCAGGGGCCGGGCGTAGCGGATAGCCTCTTCCACGCCGTAGCGGAATTCGCTCACGCGCGCGGGGTGGCAGGCGATGCCGCGCTCGCCGCTTTTCCAGTCGCCGGCAGGCAGGCAAAAGCGCATCAGCTGCAGGCCATGGCTGCACAGCCGGTGCGCTATCTGCTCCACCGGACAGGAGTACGGGAACATGAATTCCACGCGGCCGTAGCCGGCTTGCGCGGCCGCGTCGAAGCGGTCGAGGAACGGCAAGTCGCTGAACAGGCGGTTCAGGTGGGCCGCCGGTTTGAGCGCGGTACCCGCCGCTGCGCCGAAGCCGGCGCAGGGTGCGGGAATGGCGCCGGCGCTGGCCTCAGCGCTGGAGGTGGCGTGCTGCATGATGCTCTGCCCTGGCCAGCGGCTCAGATCACGCGCTCGTCGCGCAGCGCGTTGATCTGCAGGTCGTTGTAGCCCAGCTCGCGCAGCACTTCGTCGGTGTGTTCGCCCAGCAGCGGCGAGCGGGTGATGTCGGTGGGGCTGTCGGAGAGCTTGATGGGGTTGCCCACCGTGAGGTATTTGCCGCGCTCGGGGTGGTCTACTTCCACGATGGTGCCGCTGGCGCGCAGCGACGGTTCTTCGGCGATTTCCTTCATGGAGAGGATGGGGCCGCAGGGGATGTCGAACTTGTTCAGGATGTCCATGGCCTCGAACTTGGTGTGCTCGCGGGTCCACTCTTCCACCGTCGCGAAGATGGACATCAGGCGCGGCAGGCGCGCGCGCGGGGTGGCGTATTCGGGATCCGTGATCCAGCCTTCGCGGCCGATCACGCGGCAGATGGCGGGCCATACCGGTGCCTGGGCGATGAAGTAGATGTAGGCGTTGGGGTCGGTCTCCCAGCCTTTGCATTTGAGGATCCAGCCGGGCTGGCCGCCGCCGGAGGCGTTGCCGGCGCGCGGCACGGAGTCGCCGAAGGTGCCTTCGGCGAACTGGGGATATTCCTCCATGGTGCCGGTGCGCTCCAGGCGCTGCTGGTCGCGCAGTTTTACGCGGCACAGGTTGAGCACCGCGTCCTGCATGGCGGTGTCCACCTTCTGGCCCCGGCCGGTGGCATTGCGCTGGTACAGGGCGGTGACGATGCCGAGCGCCAGGTGCAGGCCGCTGCCGCTGTCGCCGATCTGGGCGCCGCTGACCACGGGTGGGCCGTCGTCGAAGCCGGTGGTGGCGGCGGCGCCGCCGGCGCATTGGGCCACGTTTTCGTACACCTTGCAATTCTGGTAGGGGCCGGGGCCGAAGCCTTTCACGGACGCGACGATCATGCGCGGGTTGAGCTCCTGGATGCGCTCCCAGCTGAAGCCCATGCGGTCCAGGGCGCCGGGGGCGAAGTTCTCCACCAGTACATCGCAGTCGCGGATCAGGGTTTCAAGCACCTGCTTGCCCATGGATTTCTTGGTGTCCAGCGTGATGGAGCGCTTGTTGTGGTTCAGCATGGTGAAGTACAGGCTGTCCACCCCTGGGATGTCGCGCAGCTGGCCACGGGTGGCGTCGCCCTCGCCTGCGCGTTCCACTTTAATCACGTCGGCGCCGAACCATGCCAGCAGCTGGGTACAAGTCGGCCCCGATTGCACATGGGTGAAATCGAGGACGCGCACCCCGTCTAATGCTTTGCTCATAAACGTGTCTCCAGGTAGATATAGTTTTTTGATAGATAGTATGGCATGCAGTTCGCACCGCGAGATAGTCCCATGATAGGCAGTGCCGCTTTCAACGCGCATTGACCCCGGTCAAGATTCGCAAGATGGCCATATTGCGAAAATTGACTGCGGTCATGGGGATTTTCCGGGGCCGCGCCTACCATCGGTTTCCTCTATGTCTAGAAGGGGGAACCATGCGCGCTATCGAAATTACGCAGCCGGGCGGGCCGGAGGTGCTGCAGTTGTGCGAGCGTCCGCGCCCGTCGCTGTTGCCGGGGCAGGTGCTGATCAAGGTGCATGCGGCGGGGATCAACCGGCCGGATTTGTTGCAGCGCATCGGGAAGTATCCGGTGCCGGAGGGGGCGTCCGATCTGCCGGGGCTGGAGGTGGCGGGCGAGATCGTGGCGGGGCATGTGGGGGACAGCGGCTGGCATATCGGCGACAAGGTGTGCGCGCTGGTGCAGGGCGGCGGGTATGCGCAGTACTGCCCCGCGCAGATCGAGCTGTGCCTGCCGATTCCGGAGGGCTGGTCGATGCTGGAGGCGGCTTCGCTGCCGGAGACGTTCTTTACGGTGTGGAGCAATGTGTTCGATCGGGCTGCACTGGCGCCCACGGAGACCTTGCTGGTGCAGGGCGGGACGTCGGGCATCGGGGTGACGGCGATCCAGCTGGCCAAGGCCTTGGGGCACCGGGTGTTCACCACGGCGGGGTCGGATGAGAAGTGCCGGGCGTGCAGCGAGCTGGGGGCGGACTTGGCGATCAATTACCGGACCGGGGATTTTGTGGCGGCGGTGAAGGATGCCACCGGCGGGCGCGGCGTGGATGTGATCCTGGATATGGTGGGTGGCGATTATGTGCCGCGCGAGTTGAACTGCCTGGCGGATGATGGGCGGCTGGTGTTTATTGCGCTGCTGGGCGGGGCCAGGGTGGAGGTGCCACTGGGGCAGATTTTGCTGCGCAGGTTGAGTGTGACGGGATCGACGTTACGCCCACGGCCGGTGGCGTTCAAGGCGGCCATTGCGCGCAAGCTGCGCGAGAAGGTGTGGCCGTTGATCGAGGATGGCTTGATCAGGCCGGTGATATATCGGACGTATCCGTTGGAGCAGGCGGCCGAGGCGCACGCGCTGGTGGAAACCAGCGCGCATATCGGGAAGGTGATGCTGCAGGTGGCGTGATTCCGGCGGGGCGGCGGGGCTGGCATGGCGGGTTACGGCGCGGGGCGCCTGACCTGCCCTACGGTCCATCGGACCAAGGGGCCAACTAGCCGATGGCGGCGCGCATCCGTAGGGCGGGTCAGGCGGCGGCAGCCGCCGTAACCCGTCATTGAGCCGCCGACGACGTGTCGGCAGGTTACGAGCCGGCGGTGGCAGCGGCGCCGCGCGCGGGCGCGGGCGTCAGCCGCACGGTATTGGCCTGGATAGAGGCCAGAACAGGCGGCGCCAGCCCCTCACCGCCATGTTCGGCCACATGCGCCAGCAGCTGGCGCCGCATCGGCGGCGCCCAGTAACGCTGCAGGTGGTTGGCGATCTCGGTGCTGGCTTCCTCCTGGTCCGGGTAGGACGCGAAGAAGGAGCCGATCTGGTTGGCCATGGTGACCAGGTGGTGAATGTTCATGGTCTCTCCTTCGTTATGCCGGCTGCGCGGTGGCAGCATCCTTGTGCGCCATCTGCTCTTCGTGGAAGCGCGCGAATTCCAGCTGCCAGTCGGACTGCTGCTGCACCGGCATCACTTGCACCGCCGTCACCTTGTATTCCGGGCAGTTGGTGGCCCAGTCCGAGTTCTCGGTGGTGATCACGTTGGCGCCGGATTCCGGGAAGTGGAAGGTGGTGTACACCACGCCAGGCTGCATGCGCTCCGTTACCAGCGCGCGCAGCACGGTCTCCCCTGCCCGGCTCTGGATGCCCACCCACTGGTCGTCCTTGATGCCGCGCTCCTGCGCGTCGTGCGGGTGGATCTCCAGCCTGTCCTCGGCGTGCCAGCGCACGTTCTCGGTTCGGCGCGTCTGCGCGCCCACGTTGTACTGCGACAGGATACGGCCGGTGGTCAGGATCAGCGGGTACATGCGCGTCACCTTCTCGTCGGTCGGCACGTACTGGGTGATGATGAAGCGTCCCTGTCCGCGCACAAAGCGGTCGATGTGCATGGTCGGCGTACCTTCCGGCGCGGCGTCGTTGCACGGCCACTGGATGCTGCCCAGCTTGTCCAGCTTGGCGTAGCTCACGCCGCTGAAGGTCGGCGTCAGGCGCGCGATTTCGTCCATGATCTGCGACGGGTGCGCGTAGTTCATCGGGTAGCCCAGGCGGTTCGACAGCTGTACCGTCACTTCCCAGTCGGCGTAGCCGGCCTTGGGCGCCATCACCTTGCGCACGCGCGAGATGCGGCGCTCGGCGTTGGTGAAGGTGCCGTCCTTCTCCAGGAAGGAGGAACCGGGCAGCAGCACGTGGGCGTACTTGGCGGTTTCGTTGAGGAAGATGTCCTGCACCACGATGCACTCCATGGCTTCCATGGCGGCGATCACGTGCTGGGTGTTGGGGTCGGACTGCACGATGTCCTCGCCCTGGCAATACAGGCCCTTGAAGCTGCCGTCCAGCGCCGCTTCGAACATGTTGGGGATGCGCAGGCCGGGTTCGGCCTGCAGCTCCACGCCCCATGCGGCTTCGAACTGCATCCGCACGGTGGTGTCGGACACGTGGCGGTAGCCGGGCAGCTCGTGCGGGAAGGAGCCGATGTCGCACGAGCCCTGCACGTTGTTCTGGCCGCGCAGCGGGTTCACGCCCACGCCTTCGCGGCCCACGTTGCCGGTGGCCATGGCCAGGTTGGCAATGCCCATCACGGTGGTGGAGCCTTGCGCATGCTCGGTCACGCCCAGGCCGTAGAAGATGGCGCCGTTGCCGCCGGTGGCGAACAGGCGGGCCGCAGCGCGCACCTGTTCGGCCGGCACGCCGGTGACCGCTTCCATGGCTTCCGGCGAGTTCGATTCCTGCGCCACGAACTCGCGCCACTGGTTGAATGCGCGCAGTTCGCAGCGCTCGGCGATGAAGTCTTCAGCCAGCAGGCCTTCGGTCACGATCACGTGGGCCAGCGAGCTGACCATGGCGACGTTGGTGCCGGGGCGCAGTTGCAGGTGATGCTGGGCACGGATGTGCGGCGACTTCACCAGGTCGATGCGGCGCGGATCGATGACGATCAGCTTGGCACCCTGGCGCAGGCGGCGCTTCATGCGCGAGGCGAACACGGGGTGGCCGTCGGTCGGGTTGGCGCCGATCACCATGATGACGTCGGACTTGGCCACGGACGCGAAGGTCTGCGTGCCGGCCGATTCGCCCAGGGTCTGCTTCAGGCCGTAGCCGGTGGGCGAGTGGCAAACGCGGGCGCAAGTGTCCACGTTGTTGTTGCCGAACGCGGCGCGCACCAGCTTTTGCACCAGGTAGCCTTCCTCGTTGGTGCAACGCGAGGAGACGATGCCGCCGATGGAGTCCTGGCCGTGCTTGGCCTGGATGCGCTTGAATTCGGAGGCCGCGTAGTCCAGCGCCTCGTCCCAGGACACTTCCTTCCAAGGATCGGTGATTTTGGAGCGGATCATCGGCTTCAGGATGCGGTCCTTGTGGGTGGCGTAGCCCCAAGCGAAGCGGCCTTTCACGCACGCGTGGCCTTCGTTGGCCTTGCCGTCCCTGGTTGGCACCATGCGCACCACTTCGCTGCCCTTCATTTCCGCGTCGAGCGAGCAACCCACGCCGCAATAGGCGCAAGTGGTGGTCACCTTGTGTTCGGCCTGGCCCAGCCAGATAACGGTTTTCTCTTGCAGGGTGGCGGTCGGGCAGGCCTCCACGCAGGCGCCGCAGGACACGCACTCCGATTCCATGAACGATTCGCCCTGCCCGGCCGATACGCGCGACTCGAAGCCGCGCCCGGAAATCGTCAGCGCGAAGGTGCCCTGGGTTTCCTCGCAAGCGCGCACGCAACGGTTGCAGACGATGCACTTGGACGAGTCGAAGGTGAAGTAAGGATTCGATTCATCCTTCTTCAGCTTCAGGTGGTTGGCTCCTTCATAGCCGTAGCGCACTTCGCGCAGGCCGGTCACGCCGGCCATGTCCTGCAGCTCGCAGTTGCCGTTGGCCGGGCAGGTCAGGCAGTCCAGCGGGTGGTCGGAGATGTACAGCTCCATCACGCCCTTGCGCAGTTCCTGCAGCTTGGACGTCTGGGTGCGCACCACCATGCCCTCCTCCACCGGCGTGGTGCAGGAGGCCGGATAGCCGCGCCGGCCTTCGATCTCCACCAGGCACAAACGGCAGGAACCGAACGGCTCCAGGCTGTCGGTGGCGCACAGCTTGGGGATGTTGGTGCCGCTTTCGGCGGCGGCACGCATCACCGAGGTGCCGGCGGCCACCGTCACGCGCTGGCCGTCGATGGTGAGCGTAACGAAGTCGGTGGCCAGGCTGGGGGGGGTGCCGAAGTCGCGGCTGATAATGGTCTCGATCATCTATGTCTCCTAGGCGGCGCGCTGGTCTGCGCAGACCTGGCCGAAATCTTGCGGGAAGTGGTTCAGGGCCGACAGCACGGGGTACGGCGTCATGCCGCCCATCGCGCACAGCGAGCCATGCAGCATGGTGTCGCACAGCTCGCGCAGCAGGATCACCTGCTTGGGACGCTCGCTGCCTTCACGGATCTTGTCGATAACTTCCACGCCGCGCGTGGAGCCGATGCGGCATGGCGTGCATTTGCCGCACGATTCCACGGCACAGAATTCCATCGCGTAGCGGGCCAGCTTGGCCATATCGGCGCTGTCGTCGTGCACCACGATGCCGCCGTGGCCGAGCACTGCCCACAGCGAAGCGAACGCTTCGTAGTCCAGCGGTGTGTCCCATTGCGACTCGGGCAAATAAGCGCCCAGCGGGCCGCCCACCTGCACCGCCTTGATCGGGCGGCCGGAGGCGCTGCCGCCGCCGTAGTCGAACAGGATGTCGCGCAGCGTGACGCCGAAGGCCAGTTCGATCAGGCCGCCGTGCTTGATGTTCCCGGCCAGCTGCACCGGCAAGGTGCCGCGTGAACGGCCCATGCCGTAGTCCTGGTAGTAGGCCGCTCCCTTGTCGAGGATGAGCGGCACAGCTGCCAGCGACAGCACGTTGTTGATCACGGTGGGCAGGCCGAACAGGCCGGACAGCGCAGGCAACGGCGGCTTGGCGCGCACCACGCCGCGCTTGCCTTCGATGCTCTCCAGCAGCGCAGTCTCTTCGCCGCAGATGTAGGCGCCGGCGCCCTTGCGCACTTCCAGCTCGAAGGCGCGGCCGGAGCCCAGGACATTGGCGCCGAGGTAGCCCGCCTGCACCGCGCTGTCAATCGCGTGGTTCAGGTTGGCGATGGCGTGCGGGTATTCGCTGCGCACGTAGATGTAGCCCTTGTTCGCGCCCACCGCCAGCCCGGCGATGGTCATGCCTTCGATCAGCATGAAGGGGTCGCCTTCCATCACGATACGGTCGGCGAAGGTGCCGGAGTCGCCTTCATCGGCGTTGCAGACAATGTATTTTTGCACGCCGGCTGCTTTCAGCACGGTGTTCCACTTGATCCCGGTTGGGAATGCGGCGCCGCCGCGGCCGCGCAGGCCGGAGGCGGTGACGGCGGCAACGATGGCGGCCGGCTCCATCGCAAGCGCATTGCGCAGGCCCTTGTAGCCGTCGTGCGCCTCGTAGTCGGCCAGCGACAGCGGATCGGTAATGCCGGCGCGGGCGAAGGTCAGGCGGCTTTGCCTGGCCAGGTAAGGAATCTGCTCCACCAGGCCCAGGGCCAGGGTGTGCTTGCTGTCGCCCAGGTGGAAACCGGCGTCGAACAGTGCGGGCACGTCGGCCGCGTCCACCGGACCGAAGCCGATGCGGCCGTCGGCCGTGCCCACTTCCACCAGCGGCTCCAGCCACAGCAGGCCGCGCGTGCCGTTACGCACGATGTCGATGTCGATGCCACGGCACGCCGCTTCGGCGGCGATGGCTGCCGCCACGTCGTCGGCGCCCAGCGCCAGCGCGGTGGAATCGCCGGGAATGTAGATGCGGATGCTCATGCTGCTTCCTTCACTTTGGCCAGCAACGCGTCGAAGCGCGCCGGGGTGACGCGCGCATGCAGCGCTTCGTTGATCATCATGGACGGCGCGGTGGCGCATTGGCCCAGGCAGTACACCGGCTCCAGCGCGAATTCTCCGTCCGTGGTGTGCGCGTGCAACTTGCAGCCCAGCGCGTGTTCGGCGTGCGCCAGCAGTGCGTCGCCGCCCATGCTCTGGCAGGCTTCTGCGCGGCAGATCTGCACCACCTTGCGCGCCGGCGCTTCGGTGCGGAAGTAGTGGTAGAAGGTGATCACGCCATGCACTTCGGCGCGCGACAGATTGAAGGTGGAGGCGATCTCTTCCACCTGCTCGGGCGGAATATAGCCGATGGCATCCTGGATCGCGTGCAGGACCGGCAGTAGCTGGTCCTGCGCACCACTGCTGGCGGCAAGGATGGCGCTTGCCTGGGAAATACGCTGCTGCATAATGCCTCCGTCGTTTTTATTGTGTGCCGAGTGCCGCGAATACTTAGTGCAAGTTATGTTCTATAAAACATATATTTCGCTTAATATTCACGCATAAACCTAGGCTATCACTGTAAAAACACCAACGCAATATGAAGGATTTTGCATATGTTCAAAGTTGAGATACGCCCGGACTGGGTGCTGCGCCATCCGAACGGGCAGGCCGTACCGCTGCCGGTGCTGCTGGACCTGCTGGCGGCGGTGCGCAGCACGGGCAGCATCAGCCAGGCCGCAAAGGACTGCGGCATCTCCTATCGCCACGCGTGGGGGCTGCTGAACCAATTCAACGAACAATTCGGCGCGGAGCTGGTGCACAAGTCGCGTGGATCGGGGACGGTGCTGTCGCCGCTGGCCGACAAACTGATCTGGGCCGACAAGCGCATCGCCGCCCGGTTGAGCCCCATGCTGGACAGCCTGGCCTCCGAGCTGCAGCAGGAGCTGGCCAGCCTGCTCGACGAGCGTCCGCCCGCCCTGCGCCTGACCGCATCGCACGGCTTCGCGGTAGCGGCGCTGGTAAGCCGGCTGGAGCAGCAAGGCCTGCTGGTGGACCTGCAATACCGCAGCAGCACCGAGGCCGTGGCAGCCCTGGCGCGCGGAGAGTGCGACCTGGCCGGCTTTCACCTGCCGGTGGGCGAATTCGAAGGCGCGGCGGCGGCCAAGTACCGCCCACTGCTCGATCCGGCCCGCCAGATGCTGATCCACCTGGCCTATCGCATGCAGGGCATCTTTACCGCAAAGGGAAATCCGAAGGACATCCGCACGCTGGACGACCTGGCGCGGCAGGACGTGCGTTTTGTGAACCGCCAGCGCGGCTCGGGCACGCGGCTGCTGCTGGAACTGCTACTGGACGGCCACGGCATTGCGCCGGACCGCATCAACGGCTTCGAGAGCGCTGAATTCACGCACGCGGCGGTGGCCGCCTACGTCGCCAGCAACATGGCCGACGCCAGCTTCGGCGTGGAAACCGCCGCCCGCCGTTTCGACCTCGATTTCGTGCCGGTGGTGCGCGAGCGCTACTTTTTCGCGTGCTCCCGCGAGGCGCCGGCTGCGCCACTGGTCGCCGCCGCGCTGGCAGTCATGGAAAGCGACGAATTCAAAGCCACGCTGGCCGCCCTGCCCGGCTACGACGGCGCCATGAGCGGCCAGCGCCTGGCGCTGCAATCTTTGTTCTGAGCGGGTGCGGCTGTATCCGGTTTCAGCGCCCTTATCACTGGCGCAGCGCAGGCCGCCAGCTTGTTAAGCAAGCGGCGGCGTTTTACAAAAAATGATTGCGCTATCTTTTTTGTGTTATGGAATGGTAAAGCCACTTCAAAACACAAAGGTTCGCGCATGAAATTGCTGTACGCCCTGGTTTCAAGCTTTGCAATCGCTTGCCTGTCCGTGTCGCCGGCGGCATTGGCGATCGGTCAGAAGAAGTTCGTGGATTCCGGCCCCGCTGCGGGTGTCGAGCTGATCGCGCGCGGAAAGATGGCTTCCATTCATCTGGATGGCGACGACTACCCCGGGGTGCTGCGTGCGGCGCGCGATCTTCAAAGCGACATCGAAAAGGTGGGTAGCCAGCGCCCTTCCTTGAGCCTGCAAAAGACACCCGGCGCAGTTAGCGGTCAGGACGTGATCCTGATCGGCACCATAGGCCACAGCCGCCTGATCGATCAACTGATCGCACAGAAGAAGCTCGACACCAGCTCAATCAAGGACCTGTGGGAAGGCTACGTGGTGCAGGCGGTGAAAGCACCAATGCCCGGCGTGGCGCGCGCCCTCGTGATCGCCGGCAGCGACAAACGCGGCACTATCTTTGGCATCTACACGCTGGCCGAGCAGTTGGGCGTGTCGCCATGGTATTGGTGGGCGGACGTGCCGGTTCCCCGCAAGGACCGCGCCGTCGTTCCATTCGGCACGCTGGTGAGCGACCGCCCCGCCGTGAAATACCGTGGCATCTTCCTGAACGATGAGGCGCCTGCGCTGACTAATTGGGCCAAGGACAAATTCGGCGGATTCAATCACCAGTTCTATGAAAAGCTGTTCGAACTGATGCTGCGAATGCGCGCCAATTACCTGTGGCCGGCCATGTGGTACTCGGCGTTCAACGACGACGACAAGGAAAACGCCCGGCTGGCCAACGAAATGGGCATCGTCATGGGCACCTCGCATCACGAGCCGATGATGCGCTCGCAGCAGGAATGGCACCGTTACGGCAAAGGACCGTGGGACTACGAGAAAAACGGCGATGCGTTGCGCAAATTCTGGGCCGAGGGTTTACGCAACAGCCATGACTACGAGCAGGTGATCACGATGGCGATGCGGGGTGACGGCGATGAGCCTATGTCCGAGCAGGCCAACGTTTCCCTGCTTCAGGGCATCGTGAACGACCAGCGCAAGCTGATTGCAGCCGAATGGAACAAGGACCCGGCCCAGGTACCGCAACTGTGGGCCCTGTACAAGGAAGTGCAGGAATATTACGACAAAGGCATGCGCGTGCCGGACGACGTGCTGCTGCTGATGTGCGACGACAACTGGGGCAACATCCGGCGCCTGCCGACGGCGGAAGAACGAAAGCGCAGCGGCGGCGCCGGCATTTACTACCATTTCGATTACGTTGGCGTGCCGCGCTCCTATAAATGGCTCAACGTAACCCAGATTGCCAAGGTGTGGGAACAAATGAACCTGGCCAGCGACTTCGGAGCTGACCGCATGTGGGTTGTGAATGTCGGCGATCTGAAGCCCATGGAAATACCGACCGAATTCTTCCTCACCTACGCCTGGGACCCGAAAGCCTGGCCGGCCGAGCGCCTGGGCGGCTATCTGAACCAGTGGGCCGCGCGCGAATTCGGCGCTGTCCACGCGGGCGACATTGCCGATATCGTCAACCAGTACACGCGCTTCAACGCGCGGCGCCGCCCGGAGCAGCTCGACCCGGCGACCTACAGCCTGGTGAACTATCGGGAGGCGGAGCGCGTGGTGAGCGCCTACAACGGCCTGGCCGAGCGTGCGCGGCGCGTCGCCGCAGCCTTGCCGGCTCAGCAGCGCGACGCGTTCTTCCAGCTGGTGGAGTACCCGGTGCGCGCTTCGGCCAACGCGCTGGACATGTATGTCAGCGCCGGCATGAACCGCCTTTATGCGAACCAAGGCAGGATTACCGCCAACGACATGGCCGCCAAGGTGCGCGCGCTGTTTGCCAACGACGCGGAACTGGCGCGCAAGTACCAGCAGGACATCAGCGGCGGGAAGTGGAAGCATATGATGTCGCAAACCCGTTTCGGCTATACCAACTGGGACCAGCCCTATCGCGACGTGATGCCGGCGGTGAGCGAATTGCGCGCTCCCGTAAATGGCGAGCTAGCGGCCCCCAACGGCATCCACCCCAGCGACCAGATGGGGATAGCCGTCGAAGGCAATGCCGTATCATGGCCAGTATTCCCCATCAAACCGCTGGTGCTGCCACAGCTGGACGTGTTCCAGAAGCAGGCAGGCCGCATTGAACTGTTCAACCGTTCAAGCGCGCCATTCTCGTTCAGCATTTCCGCCAACCAGCCATGGGTTCGCCTGAGCACAAGCGGCGGAACCGTTGAGAAAACACAGCTGGTAGAAGTCGACGTGCAATGGGACCAGGTGCCGCTGGGCGACAGCCGCGCGGAATTGACGGTGACAGGGCCGGACAAAGCCAGCGTTAAGGTGGCCGTTCCCGTCCACAACCCTGCCGCGTTGCGGCCGGAACAGGCCACCGGGCATGTGGAGGCGCACGGCGTGATCGCCATCGAAGCGGAGCATTACACGGCAGCGCCGAGCGCGCCCGGCCGGCGCTGGCTGAAGATTCCGGACTATGGCCATACCTTGTCCGGCATGACCGTGTCGCCCGCACAGGCGGGGGCACTTGAGCTGCGCGATGGCATGCAGCTGCAATATACCGTGAATATCTTCAACCCCGGCAAGCTCGAGGTTGAAGCGGTATTGGCCCCGACGCTGAAATTCTCCCCGGGAGGCGGCTTCCGCTACGGGATCTCCTTCGACGATGAAGCGCCTCAGGTGATCAATATCCACGCGGATGAATCGGAAGAACAGTGGCGCAAGATCGTGTCAGACGGTGTGGCCAGGTTCTCCAGCACGCACATGGTGAGGTCCGCTGGCAAACACACGCTGAAATTCTGGGCCCTGGACCCGGGCGTCGTGCTGCAGCGGCTGGTGGTCAATACGGGCGGCCTCAAGCCAAGCTATCTGGGGCCGCCGGAAAGTCCCTACTTCCCGGCGCGCGGCACGGCCCGTTGACCAATCAGGCTTGCCGCTTCAGCTCAGTGGCCGGGGTTTGGAACTCCACCATGCGCGCTTGCCAGGCAGCGTCCACCTGGTCCATCGCCGCCAGCTTGACGTGGCCGTAGCCGCGCACCTGTTCCGGCAGTTGCGCCAGCCTCAGCGCGGCGGCTTTATTGTGTAGCCCGAGGCAAGCGGACAGCTCGTGCACGAACGCCAGGTAGCGGTCGCGCAGCGCGCGTTCGCGGCGCCGCTCTTCGGTGTAGCCAAAGATGTCCAGCGGCGTGCCGCGCAGGCATTTCAGGCGCGCCAGGCCGCCGAAGCCTTTCATCATCCAGCCGCCGAACGCCATCTTGGCTGGCACGTCCGAACCCGGCTTCTTGCGCGCCAACAATGGCGGCGCCAGATGGAAGCCGAGCTTGTAGTCGCCTTCGAATTGCGCCGCGATCTGCTCGCGGAAGCTCGGGTCGGCGTGCAGGCGCGCCACTTCGTATTCGTCCTTGTAAGCCATCAGCTTGAACAGGTTGCGCGCCACGGCCTTGCTCAGCGTGCGCTTCGCCCCATCGCCGTCCAACGCGACCTCTTTCAGCTCGACGGCCGCCACCGCGTCGGCGTAAACACGGGCATAGGCAGCATTCTGGTACTTGCTCAGCCAGTCCGCGCGGAAGGCCACCAGTTCCGGCAGCGATTTGGGCGCGGCGAACTGGATCACCTGCTGTTGCGGCTGCGCCAGGCGGGACAGCGCGTCCTGGTCGGCTGCGGCCAGGCGGCCCAGCATAAAGGCGCGCTTGTTCATGTCGATGGCGACGCCGTTCAGCTCAATCGCCCGCATCAGCGCTTCCAGGCCGGCCGGCACCAGCCCCTTTTGCCACGCATAGCCCATCAGCAGGATATTTCCGCCGATCGGATCGCCGAGGAAGCGCGCCGCGATTTCCTGCGCGTCCAGCTGCAGCAGATTGGCGCCGCCCGCTGCCGATGCCAGCTTCTCGAGCAAGCCGTCCTTGTTGATGGAGGCGTCGCGGTCGCGGGTGAATTCCGCCGTCGGGATCTCGCGCTCGTTGGCCACCACTTGCGTGTGGCCGCGCCGCATCACGGACAGGCTGTCCGGCATCGCCGCTACCACCAGGTCGCAGGCGAACACCGCGTCCGCCTGCTGCAAGTCGATACGCACTTGGTTCAAGGCCGACGGCGACGCGGCCACGCGCACATGCGACAGCACCGCGCCGCCCTTCTGCGCAAAACCCATGAAGTCCAGCGTGGACGCGCCCTTGCCTTCCAGGTGCGCGGCCATGGTGATCAGCGCTCCGACGGTGACGATGCCGGTACCGCCCACACCCGCCACCAGGATTTCGAACGGCTTGTCCAGCGCGTGCGGCGCGGGCGCCGGGTAGCGGCCCAGCGCCTGTTCCAGGTCCGCCAGCGTGAGGGCCACGCTGGCCGGTTTGCGCAGCGTGCCGCCCAGTACCGAGACGAAGCTCGGACAGAAGCCTTCTACGCACGAGTAATCCTTGTTGCAGGACGATTGCTCGATCTGGCGCTTGCGGCCCAATTCCGTTTCCAGCGGCAGGATGGACAGGCAGTTCGATTGCACGCCGCAGTCGCCGCAGCCTTCGCACACGGCCGGGTTGATCACCATGCGGCGCGCCGGGTCGGGGAATACGATTTTTTCCGGCTTGTTCTTCTTGCGGCGGCGGCGCTTTTCGGCCGCGCAGGTCTGGTCGTACACCAGCACCGTCACGCCGGCGATCTCGCGCAGCATGCGCTGCATGGCATCGAGCTCGCTGCGGTGGTGCACCGTTACGCCGGCCGGCAGCGCCACGCCGGTGTAGTTCTCCGGCTGGTCGGTCACCACCACCACCTTCTTCGCGCCCTCGCTCACCACCTGCTGCACGATCTGCGGCACGGACAGCGTGCCGTCCACCGGCTGGCCGCCGGTCATGGCCACCGCGTCGTTGTACAGGATCTTGTAGGTGATGTTGGTGCGCGCGGCGATCGCCTGGCGGATCGCCAGCGAACCAGAATGGTAGTAAGTGCCGTCGCCCAGGTTCTGGAATACGTGCTTCTCGCCCACGAAACGCGAAGAACCCACCCAGCTGATGCCCTCGCCGCCCATCTGCGCCAGGTAGTTGGTGTCGCGCTTCATCCAGGTGGCCATGAAGTGGCAGCCTATGCCCGCCATGGCGCGGCTGCCTTCCGGCACGCGGGTGGAGGTGTTGTGCGGACAGCCGGAGCAGAAGTACGGGGTGCGCTTGATGCCATCGGCGCTGTTGGACAGCAGCTCGGCGGCGCAAAAGTCCGGCAGCATGCGCTGCAGGTCCAGCGCCGGGAAGCGCGGCGCCAGCCATTGCACGATGGCCGGTGCGATGCGCGATGGCCGCAGCTCGCCCAGCGCGGACAGCAGCGCGTGGCCATGCTGGTCGGTCTTGCCGATGACGGCCGGACGTTCGGACTGCGGCAGGTTGTAGAACAGGTTCTTCACCTGCTGCTCGATCACGGCGCCCTTCTCTTCCACCACCAGGATTTCCTGCAAGCCGTCGGCGAACGCCGCCAGGCGGGTGCGCTCCAGCGGATAGGTCAGGCCCGGCTTGTACAGGCGCACACCAAGTTCCTCCAGGCGGCTCAAAGGCAGGCCAAGGCGTTCCAGCGCTTCCAGCAAATCGAGATAGGCCTTGCCGGCGCTGATGATGCCGATGGTTGCACGCGGTGCTGGCACCACCAGGCGGTCGATGGAATTGGCGCGCGCGAAGGCTTGCACCGCTTCCAGCTTTTCCGCCGCGCGCACTTCCAGCGCCAGGCCCGGCAAGTCCGGCCAGCGGTTGTGCAGGCCGTCCGGCGGTGCGGTGTAGCCGGTGGGCGTGACATACTGCGGCAGCGGCGGCAGCTCCACCACGGCGCCGCCTTCCACGGTTTCCGAAATGGCCTTGAAGCCGGACCAGGCGCCCGAATAGCGCGACAGCGCCCAGCCGTACAGGCCGAATTCCAGGTACTCCTGGATGTTGGCCGGATTAATCACCGGCATGCTCCATGCGATCAGCGCCTGCTCGCTCTGGTGCGGCATGGACGAAGACACGCAGCCGTGGTCGTCCCCCAGGATCACCAGCACGCCGCCGCGCGGCGAGGAGCCGTACACATGGCCGTGCTTGAGCGCGTCGCCCGCGCGGTCCACGCCCGGGCCTTTGCCGTACCACATGGCGAACACGCCATCGACCTTACGGGTGGGATCGGCTTCCACCTGCTGCGAACCGAGCACCGCCGTGGCGCCCAGTTCTTCGTTAATCGCGGGCAGGAATTCAACGTTGTGCTGCTCCAGCAGCTTGGATGCGCGCCACAGTTCCTGGTCCACCGCGCCCAACGGCGAGCCACGGTAGCCGCTGACGAAGCCGCCCGTGTTCAGGCCTTGCGCGTCGTCGCAGACCTTCTGCATGCACAGCAGCCGTACCAGTGCCTGGGTGCCGGTCAGGAACACGCGGCCATGGGCCCGGGTAAGATTGTCGGAGAGAGCGTAGTCGGGGTCCGCAAGCGCGGGCTGCATGGTGGCCGGCAAGGTCATGGAATTCATTGTTTTGTCTCGCGTTAAGGACTTATAGTGCGAGAAATGATATGGCGCACAGACCGAAATATTACTCCTATTCTTACGCCTGGAAGCATTAGAATAGGTTTTTTCTTTCTCTAAACCGCCCAAAAATGAAAAATGATTCCCTGGACGCGGCCTCGCTCAAGATCTTGTCTGAACTACAAAAAAACGCGCGTATCTCGTCCAACGAACTGGCCGAGAAAATCGGCATGTCGGCCAGCCCGTGCTGGCGGCGCCAGAAGGAGCTGGAGGACAACGGCTACATCATCCGCTACACGGCGCTGGTGGACCGGCGCAAGCTGGGGCTGTCGGTGGTGTGCATGGCCAACATTACGCTGGCGCGGCACGAGGAAGGCGCAGTGAAGAATTTTGAGGAAGCGATGCGCTTGCGGCCGGAGGTGGTGGAGTGCTACGAGACCACCGGCAATGCCGACTACCTGGTGAAGATCGTGGTGGCGGACATGGACGGCTACCACGACTTCCTGCACAACGTGCTGGTAAAGCTGAACGGCGTTTCGCAGGTGAACACCAGCGTGGCGCTGCGCGAAGTGAAATACGAGACCGCCCTGCCGCTGTAGGCAGAAGCTCAGAGCGCCGTGCGCATTTCTTGCAGACTCACTTCGGCGATATCGCATCATCCGCGCCGCTGTGGGCGCACAACGCCCAGATGGTCAGCGGTTTCCTCGGTCATGGCCACACCGCGCCGCTGATGGCAGCGGCAACGCCTTATGCGACCGTCAACGCCGCTTTCCCCGCTGCCTGAACCTGGCGCCCCAGCATGAACACGCCAACCACCTCGGATAAAGCGCGGCCCGGTCCCTGCGGGCGCAAGCAAGTGCGCTGATGTAGAGCTGCCCTTCGCCGCTGCATCGCTGTGCCCCGTCTTCAGAGAACAGGCTGTGCCGAGCAACACGGCCTGGGAAGTGCTTATGGTCGACTTGCGGCGCTCCGCGCCACGCGGAAGCCGAGATCGTCGATGGAAAAGGTCGGGTGACTGCGGCGGCGGTTGGCGGCCAGGCAGCCGCGCTCCTTGTCGGCCCAGCCGCCGCCGCGAAACACGCGGTAGTCGCCGTAGACTTCGGGATCGTACAAGTCGGTGCACCATTCCCACACGTTGCCCAGCATATCGTGCAGGCCCCACGCGTTGGGCAGCTTCGTGCCGACGTCGTGCGTGCCGCCGCCGGAGTTGTCTGCGTACCAGGCGATAGCGTCCAACTCGCCGTAGCGCGCGGCGCTGCTGCCCGCGCGGCAGGCGTATTCCCATTCGGCCTCGGTGGGCAGACGGTAGCCATCCGCCCCGCTGACGGCGGCGGCGCCGCTGCCGTCGGCGTGCAGCGCATAGCTGGCGCGCAGCCCTTTGGACAGCGACAGCCGGTTGCAGAACCGGACCGCGTCGAGCCACGAAACGCCGACCACCGGGTGCTGCTCCGCCCTCACCGGCGAGGGCCACGCGCCCGTGACGGCGGCGTACTGCGCCTGCGTGACCGGGTGGCGCGCGAGGTCGAATCGGGCTATCGCGGCAAGCCAGTGGCGGCCGGTCCTGTCGTCCTTCATGGCGATGGTGCCGGACGGGATGGCGATGAGATCGGGCAGCACTATTGCCCGCCCGCTGGATCCACCATGGCGGACAAGTAGATGGCGGTGAACTCGGGCGGGAAGCGGCGCGCGCGGCCGGCACTGATGTCCACGCAGATCAGCTCCCAGCGGCCGCGCAGCACGGTGGCCTGGTCGCTGTCGCGGATCAGCTGGAAGCGCCGCTCCATGGTCATTTTGCCGTCGCTGGCGGTGAGCCAGGTCCCCAGCGTGAGCGGCTCGCCGAGGCGCGTGGCCTGCAGGTAGTCATAGGAGGCGCTGCGGATGGCCATGGCGCGGTCGAGGCGGTGGTAGTCGGCCAGCGCCAGCCCCAGTGCTTCGGAATGGGACCAGCCTATCGCCTCGCACCAGCGCACGTAGACGGCGTTGTTGGTGTGCTGCAGGCCGTCGATGTCTTGCGCTTGCGGCTGTAGCGGCAGGGTGTAGGCTTGCGGATAATCCCAGGGCATGGCGTCTCAGTGTGGTCCGTGAGCCGCCATTATAGGGGGCATCCGCACGATCGATGCGCCCGGGCCGCGCCGGGCGCCGCTTACGCCGCCACCGGGCGTGGCATGACGTGCTGCGCCGCGAGACCGACAATCCGCACCAGCGGCACTTCCACCCAGCGGTGAAAGGCCGCGCCGGCGGCCAGGCTGGCGCCCCAGGCGATCGCCATGCCCGCCGCCTGCCAGTACGGTTCCGCCGGCGCGAAGCGGGTAAAGGCGGCGTTCACGATCAGGCTGACCGGGAAGTGAATCAGGAACACCGCGTACGAGGTTTTGGCAAGGTAATTCACCAGCCCCCATGCGCGGCCTGCCTCGCCTGTCAGCTTCGCGCGGCCGAAAGCGAACAGCGCGCAGGCCACTGCCAGCGCCACGGCGATGCGGACGCGGAACTCCAAGACCAGCGCGGCCAGCGTCGGCAGCACCAGCATCGCCAGCAGCAGCGCCACCGCGCCCGGCTTGCGCCTTGCGTCGCTGGCCCACCACGCCAGCACGCCCAAGCCATAACTGCCGAAGAAGTACGGCGCCCAATTGTCCCAGTCGCTGTCCAGGTTGAAGTACAGCAGCGAACTGCTGACAGCGGCCAGCATCACGGCCGGCATCAGCCAGGTGCGCAGGCCGTCGCCGCCCAGGCGGCCGGACAGCCATAGCAGCAGCACCATGCCTGCGTACAGCTGGAAGTCGATGGCGACGTACCACGCGCCGGCCGACAGCGATTCATAACCCAGTACGCTGTGCAACAGCAGCGCGTGCGCGCTCAACTGGCCAAAACTGGCGGGTGCGGAAATGGAGTCGTGCGTCATCCAGGCGCTGGCCAGCGCGTTTGCGCCTGCCGCCAGCAGCGTGGCGGCAAGGAACGGCGGGGCCAGCTTGGCATAGCGGCGCCACGCGGTGTGCAGCGGCGTGGCGATACCGGGCCGGCCGGCCGGCGACAGGGATTTGGCGGCCAGGAAGCCCCCCACCACCAGGAACACTTGCACGGCGATGCGCGCATGGTCGTTGAGCCAGCCCATCAGCTCGGGCATCAGCGCCTGCGCGTGGTCCGACATGGGGCCGTAGAACGCCAGATGATGCAGCACGATCAGCTGCGCGGCGACGGCTTTCAACAGGTTGATCAGGCCAAACTGTGCCGGGGCCGCTGGGGCCGGACCCGTGCGTACTGCTACATTCATTGCCATCCCTTGCTAGCGTTTACATTCCAACAATGCTTCTACACGCAAGACTGGCTGGCGGTGATATTGCGGACCGGGCGGTATGATAGCCGAAGTGGCCACATACCGCCCACACTGCCCGCCACCTACTCTTGCACCGGAATGGCGAGCGGCTTGGGCGGGTAGCTGGCCAGCACGATGGAGGTGGTCACCGGGCCCAGGCTGGCAAGGTCGTCGATGGCGCTTTCCAGTTCGCTCATCTCCGCCACCGTCACGCGCACGATAAAGCAGTCCTCGCCGGTGATCCTGTCGGCGCCCACGATGGCGGGCATGGCCTGGAACTTGGCGAGGCAGTCGTTGATACGGCTGTGCGTGGTTTTCAGCCGGATCAGCGCGCTGATGCCAAGTCCGGCGCGGCGCGCGTCGATGCGGGCGCCGTAGCCTTCAATCACGCCGGATTCCTCCAGCCGCTGGATGCGCGCCGTCACGGCCGGCTGCGACAAGCCAATCCGCTTGCCGATCTCGGTATTGCTGATGCGGGCGTTGGTCTGGAGCAGCCCGAGGATGCGGCTGTCGAGTCGATCCACTACCGGCTTTGTTTTCATTTGCGAACCCCTTGGTTTTCCTTCGAAATCCTGCCGAATGGTGATGAATTCAATGATTTCCCACTGTAGCCACCGCAGCATAGTTGGCATACTGGGGCTCGTCAATCACTCTCACCGGCCGCCATGCATACTCCTGTCCTGATCATCCCCGGCATCAACAACTCTGGCGAAACCCATTGGCAAAGCCTTTGGCAGCGCCGCAATCCCGGCTTTGAGCGGCTGGAAGTCGAGGATTGGGATTATCCCGAATGCGGGCATTGGAGCGACGCGATCGGGCGGGCGGTGCGGCGGCTTGGTCCACGCACGGTTATCGTGGCGCATAGCCTGGGGTGCCTGGCTGTGGCGCATTGGGCGGCACGGGCCACTATCGTGGCCGGTGGGGCGCTGCTGGTGGCGCTGCCGGACCCGCATGGGCCGGCCTTCCCATCCGAAGCACGCGGCTTTGCGCCGCTGCCGCAGATCCGCCTGCCCTTCCCCAGCATCATTGTCGCCAGCGGAGACGATCCCTATGCGAACACAGGGCTCACAGAACGCTGCGCGCACGGGTGGGGCAGCCAGGTTCACCATGCGGGAAACCACGGGCATTTGAACGCGGCGAGCGGGCTGGGGGAATGGCCGGCGGGGTGGGACTTGCTTGAATCTTTGCGGACCCAGGTGCCGCCGGCGCAGGCAGCGGTCAGCGCCGCGCCAGGGGCAGCAGCAGCGTTGGCCGCCAAGTCAACGTGAACGCGACCGCCATGGCGGCGGCCGCCCCAAGAACCACCCAAAGCACGCTGCCAAAGCCCGCGCCGTCCCGCCAGAGGCAGAGCAGATAGGCGCCGGCCAGCAGCCCGAATCCAAACGGGCGCAAGCGGCCCCGGTGCGGCGACACCTCGCCCTCCTGTCCGCTGGCGCGCGCCCAGTGTTCCGGCATGGCCAAGGCCAGGCAGGCGAAGCCGCAGTAAGCCACCAGGCAGGCTGCGGCCAGCAGCAGCGCGGGCATCATGACTGCGCCCCTATCGCAGGTGCGCCGGACTGCACGCCTGGCCCCTGTCCCGCATTGGCGTGAACGTTGGCATTGGCACCGGCGCTCGTGCTGGGGCTGGGCCCGGCGTTGTCCTTGGCGCCAGCCTTGGCAGCCAGCCGTCTCGCCGTCCACGCGGCAAGCAGCGCGAGCGCGACGAGCAACCCGTCCATGCCGGCCACGGCCCACTTGCCCGACCACAGCGCACGCAACAAGTGATCCCCTGTAGTAGTGGCATTCAGCAGCACGCAAGCCAGCGCCAGCGCACAGATGGTCCAGGCCTGTTCACGCCAGGCGGCGGCGGGCCGCCACCAGCCGTGGGCGAAGCTGCCCAGCCACACCAGATAGAACATCCACTGCTCCAGCGCGGCACGCTCCTGCCCTGCGAAGCTGGCCCCAAGCGGCAGCAGCCGGTTCGCTGCGAAGAAGGCCAGCGTTGCGATCACGATGCCGGTGACGCTGCCGATGGCCAGCCCTTCGACTACGCGCACGCCGGCCAGGCCCTTCTTCGCGTGCCGGCTGCGCCGCGCCTCAAGCCAGAACAGGAAGCCGGTGGCGATCAGCACGCAGCCGGACAAGCCGGCGAGAAAGTACAGCCAGCGCAGCGGCCAGTGCTGGAACTGGATGAAATGCAGGCCCGAGACGAAGCGCTGCACGCTCCTGACCGGCGCCGCCTCGAAGCGGTGCAACACCTCGCCAGTGGCCGCGTCGAAGTAGATCTGGTCGAGATTCATGGTGATGTCGCGCGCGTAGGAGCGGCGCAGCTCGACGTAGCTGTTGGCGTCCCCCGGATGCCACACGCGCACGAAGTAAGGGCGACCGCCGCGCCACTCCTGCTCCGCCCGCAGCGCCATCGCGTCCAGCGATGCCAGCGTTCCCGGCGCCTTGGCTTTGGGGCGGCTGTAGCGGCCCAGGTCCTCTGCGGTGTACGCGGCCTTGGCCTGCTTGCCTGCGCCATAGACGCCCCAATGCGCTTGCGGGAAGTAGATGCCGATGAAGATAATCAGGCCCGAGAGCGTCATCACGAAATGGAACGGCAGCCCGATCACGCCGGTGAGGTTGTGCAGATCCAGGCTGCTGCGCTGCAGGCGCTTGTGCGGACGGAAGGTGAAGAACTGCGAGAAGATCTTCTTGTGGATGATGACGCCGGAAACCAGCAGCACCAGCATCGCCATCGCGGCCAGTCCCACCAGCCACTCGCCCACGTCCATCCACTTCAGGTGCAGGCTGAAATGGAAGGGGAAGATGAAGCCGCTGCCGGCCTTGGTGCCCTGGTCGGGAATGAAGGCGTGGCGCGCCGGGTCGATCTGCCGCACCGTGCTGTCTCCCGTGCCGTCCCGGTAGGAGAAGCGCAGCACCGGTACCCGTTCGGTCGGCAGGTCAACGCGCCACTGGCTGGCTTTTGCAGGCACCACAGTGCCGGCCAGCGTGGCGATGCGGTCCAGCGAGTAAGCGCCTTGCTGCTGCGCGGCCAGGCGCGTATCCGGCATCATCCAGCGGTCGATCTCGCGGTCGAACACACTCAGGCTGCCCATCCAGAAGATGGCGAACAGCAGGCTGCCGATCACCACGCCGGCCCAGGTATGCAGCCAGGCCATGGACTTTGTGAAGTTCTTTTCCACTTATCCCCCCTGCCGTACAAGTTGCAGCACGGCCGCCATGACGGCAGCAGCCCCCATCAACACCAGCCAAAGCCGCGCCGTGCTTTTCACGCTGAAGGCCCATAGCAGCAGCACCAGGTAGCCGATGAAACCGAGCATGGCCGCCAGCACCACCGCTTCCGATCTCACCATGCCAAGGCGCGCCAGCACGGCAGCAACGGTGACCACGGTGAGCGCGGTCAGCGCGTAGCCGCCGCCGACGGCGCCCAGCACGCGCAGCAACAGATCGATACGCGGTCTTTGGCTCATGGCGTGCCTAGAAGCCGAGCGAGTAGCCCAGCGTCACGCTGCGCCCCCGTCCCGCGAAATAGCGGCTCGGCTCGACCAGCGCGCTTTGCGAGTAGTAGGTGATGTAGTCGCGGTCGAACAGATTGGCCACGCCCAGGCGCACTTCGCCCCGAGGCAGCTTGTAGTTCAAGCTGGCGTCCACCAGCGTATAGCCCGAGAATTCCTTGGCCGGATCGTCGAAGCTCTGCTGGAAGGCGTGCTGCGCCTGCACGAAGGACGCCACCTTGCCGCTCCAGTTCGCGGTCCAGGCGGCGATCAGCCGGTTAGGCGCCACGTTCAGGCCGTCGAGCTTCGCATCCAGGCTGCCGTTGTTGTCGCTGTCGTAACGGCCCTTGGTGTAGGCATAGGACAGCTTGGCGCGGTGGACGGCATCGAGACGGTAGCCGACGCTGGCGTCCACGCCGCGCAGGCGGGTCTTTTCGCGCGACATCATGAACACGCCGTTCACCGGCGCCACGCGCGCGCCGAAGTCGGAATCGGACTGGAAATAGCTGGCATCGAGTTCCCACGCGCCTTTGCGGGCGCGCACGCCCGCCTCCACGCCCTCGGTGAGGATGGGCTCGAGATTGCGCATGCTGCCGATGCTCTGGCCCGGCGTGTTGATCGAGCGCAGCGCCCTGCCGATGTCGGGCAGGCCCATGCCTTCGGAATAGTTCGCGAACAGCGTGACGTCCTGCACCGGCGTGTAAACCGCGCCCGCGTTGAACAGGGTTTCCTTGAACTTGATGGCGCCGCCCTGCACCAGTACGCTCTTGTATGCGGCCAGCGTGGTGTAGCTGTCCACGGTCAGCTCGGCGTCCTCCTTGCGCACGCCGCCGTGCAGCGTGAGCTGGTCGAGCAGCTTGAACTCGCCCTGCGCGAACAGGGAGAGGTTGCGGTACTTCGACTCCGGCACAAAGGTCCGCCCGGTGCCGTACAAGTCCTGCTTGCCCTCGTCGGTGAGGGTGTCGAAGCCGGCGGTGATTTTCAGGCGCTTGTCCAGCAAGTCCGATTTGCTGAGCCCAAACTTGCTGCCGAACTTGGAGGCCACCGAGCGCGACTGGTCGTACAGCGTGCCCCTTGGCGCGATCGCCACGTCCTGGAAGGTGGCGGAGTTGTCGGCGCCGAACAGGCCGACGAATTCCTGCTTGAACAGCAGCGCGGACAGTTCCATGCCGGCCAGCTCGTCGTGGTTGTAGGTCACGCTGGAGGTCCACACGTCATTCCAGGCCGGCGTGCCCGGCGGCGTGCCTTCGACCGAGGTGGAGGGCGTGCCCGTTTGACGGTTGCCGGCCACGCCGACGTAGCTGGCCTTCGATTTGATCTTGTAGCGGTTCACGGCGAGCTGCAGGCGCTGCTTGTCGTCCAGCTGGTAACCGAGCTTGCCGATCACATCGTAGCTGCGCGAGTCCATCAGGTCGCCCTGCGTCACGTCCACGCCGATGGCCCGGCCCGCGCCGTCGCGATACAGGCCCTGGTCTTCGTAGGCGAGCGCGAACAGGTAGTCAAGTTTGTCCGTGCGGCCGCTGGCGCGGTAGCTGGACTTGTAGCCCATCACGTCGGAGCCCAGGCCGGAGGTCGGCGTGGTGGCCTGCACGTCGATATGCTGGCTGAAGTTGCCCTTGTCGGGCCGCCGCGTGATGATGTTGATGGTGCCGCCGGTGGCGCCCAGGCCGTTGACAGCGTTCGGTCCGTGGATGACTTCAATCCGCTCCACCATGGAGAAGTCGATGGTGTGGGCCTCGCGGCCGGTGGGCCGCACCGGGTTCGATTGCGGCACGCCGTCGATCAGGATCAGCGGCGTGCGCCCGCGCAGGGTTTCGCCGGAGCCGTTCATCTTGCCGCGGCTCGGCGTGTAGGACGGCAGCACGCTGCTCAGCACATCCGAGGAATTGGTCGACAGCGCCAGCTGCCGTTCGATTTCCTCTTTGCGGATGATGACGATGGTCTGCGGCGCCTTGGCCGCCTCCATGTTGGAGCGGGAGGCCGAGACGATGACGGCTTGGGGGGCTGGCTCGCCGGTGGGGGGTTCTTGTGCTTGGGCTGCTGCTGTTGCTGCTGCCATCCACAGGGCCGCCGGCAATGGACGGAGCTGGAACGGCGTGATCCTGGACGACTTCACTGATACCTCTCGTTGGACGTGGGACAACGATGGCTGGCTGGCACGGTATCCTGAAAGGTGCGGGGCTGGCTAAATGAAAATGGTTCTCATTATCGCTCCAGGGACGGGGGATGTCAATCGAGGCTTTGAGCATGCACTTTGATTGGGCGGGGGACGCGCGCCCTCGGCGCGCGGCGCTTCCCGCGCTGCGGGAAGCAGATGGGCGATTCGGATAGCCTCGCCCCCGCCAGGGGGCTCCGTCTTCGAATCCCACCGTCTCTGTCCGAAC
>NZ_BAAKJE010000249.1:0-3359 GCF_059704565.1 Massilia sp. NBRC 108631 | reverse complement strand
CCGCGCGATGTGCGCCAGGCCGTCGGCGCCGTCGGCGCCGGCGCCGGTCAGCACCACGCCGGCCAGCGCGCTGCCAAAGCAGGCGGCTGCCGATTCGAACAGCACGTCCACCGAGGGCCGCGCGAAACTCACCGGCGCGTCGGCCGACAGCGACAGCCTGCCGTCGCGTTCCACCAGCAGGTGGTAGCCGGCCGGCGCCAGGTAGACGGTGCCGCGCTGCGGCAGTTCGTTCTCGTCGGCCTCCTTCACGCGCAGCGCCGCCATGCTGTCGAGCAGGCGCGCCAGGCCGTCGCCGGAACCCGGCGAGACGTGGATGACCACCAGCAGCGGCAGCGCAAAGTCCGCCGGCAGCGCCGGCAGCAGGCGCTGCAGCGCGTCCACGCCGCCCAGCGACACGCCCAGCACGATGGCGCGGAAACGCGGCTTTTTCGGGCCGTTCATATTGGCGCCCCGGTGGCGTACTGCTTGCGGTAGATGCGGGTGGGCGCGGCCACCTCGCGGTAGCGCGGCGCGATGGCGCGCTGCTCCAGCGTTTCCTTGCTGCCCAGGCAGAGGAAGCCGCCGGGCGTGAGGCAGCCGTCGAACAGCGACAGCAGGCGCTCCTTGAGCGCGGGCTTGAAGTAGATCATCACGTTGCGGCACAGGATCAGTTGCATCTCGCTGAAGTCGGCGTCGGTGGCCAGGTTGTGCGCGGCGAATACCACGTTGCGCAGCAATTCCGGATCGAACAGCGCGCGGCCATAGCGCGCCACGTAATAGTCGGAAAAGGCGGTGCTGCCGCCGGCCTGCTGGTAGTTCTTCGTGTAGCGCTGCATGTCGCGCAGCTCGAACATGCCTTGCCGCGCGCGCTCCAGCACCGCTTCGTTCAAGTCGGTGGCGTAGATGCGGCATTGCCGGGCCATGCCCTCTTCGCGCAGCAGTATCGCCAGCGACAGCACTTCCTCGCCGCCGGAGCAGCCGGCCACCCAGATCCTGGCGTGCGGGTAGGTGCGCAGGTGCGGCAGCACGTCCTCGCGCAGGGCCTTGAAGAAGGGCGGGTCGCGGAACATGTCGGATACGTTGACGGTGACCTCTTCCACCAGCGCGCGGCACAGCTGGGCGTCGCGCAGCAGCGCCGAGGTGGCGGCGCCGAAGCTGCCGTAGCCGGACCTGGCCAGCCACGCCGTCAGGCGCCGTGTCAGCGAGGCGCCGGCGTAGCCGCTGAAATCGTAGCCGTGCGCCTGCTTCACGGCGCTGACCAGCAGGCCGATCTCGAACGCCACGATGTCCTGCTCGTTCACGCCACCTCCCCGGCCTGGTACAGCCACACCCGCATCAGCGAGAACAGCTTGTCCAGGTCCACCGGCTTGGCCAGGTAGTCGCTGGCGCCCGCGTCCAGGCATTGCTTCTGGTCGCCCAGCATGGCCTTGGCGGTGAGCGCGATGATGGGCAGGCGCGCCCAGCGCGCTTCCCGGCGGATGCGGCGCATGGCTTCGAAGCCGTCCATCTCCGGCATCATGATATCCATCAGCACGATGTCGATGTCCGGGTGCGCCTGCAGCTGCGCCAGCGCTTCGGCGCCGTTGCCCGCCTCGACAACGTGCATGCCCTTCTCGGCCAGCACCGAGCACAGCGAGAAGATGTTGCGGATGTCGTCGTCCACCAGCAGCACCTTGCGCTGCTCGAACATGGCTTCCTTGTCGAGCGCGCGGCGTATCATCTTCTGCTGGTCCTGCGGCAGCGAGCTTTCCACCAGATGCAGGAACAGGCTCACTTCGCCCACCAGCCGCTCCGGGCTCTTGGCGCCCTTGACGATGATGCTGTCCGTGTAGCGCCGCAGGCGCGCCTCGTCCGCCTCGTTCAGGTTGCGGCCCGAGTGCACGATGACCGGCATCTGCGGCGCGCAGGCGCTGTCGCGCAGGCGGTCGAGCAGTTCGAAGCCGGTCATGTCGGCCAGGCCCAGGTCCAGCACCATGCAGTCGTAGCGTTCCTTCGCCAGCAGAGCCAGGGCCTGGGTGCCGGAGCGGGCGATGGCGATGTCCAGGCCATCGGTCTGCAGCAGCTCGGACACGCTCATGGCTTCGAACTCGTCGTCCTCGACCACCAGCAGGCGCTTGTCGGTGCGCACGATGGCCGCGCCGATCGAATCCAGCACCGCGTCCAGCTGCTCGGCGGTGACCGGCTTGGTGATGAAGCCGATCGCGCCCAGGCCCATGGCTTTCTGGCGGTCCTCCAGGCAGGTGATGAAATGCACCGGGATGTGGCGCGTAGCGGGATTGTCCTTGATGCTGCGCATCACGCCCCAGCCGTCGATATGGGGCAGCATCACATCCAGCAGGATGGCGTTGGGACGGTAGCGCTCGGCCAGCGCCAGGCCGTCCTCGCCGTCGCAGGCGACAATAGCCTGGAAGCCGTGGCTGCGCACGGTGTCGCGCAGGATGCGGGCGAACGACAGGTCGTCTTCCACGATAAGGATGCAGCGGCACTCCGGCTGCACGGCGGCGCGGTCGTCGTCCATCGCCATCGAAGGGGAGACGTCGCGCGCGGCGCCGGCCACACCCGGCCGGTCGGCCCCGGCCAAGGCGGCGCTGCCTGGATGCGCTGGCGCGCTCAGCGGCGCGGCGGATGGCCCATGGTCCTGTTCCACCGGCGCGTCCGCCGGCTGCGGCGCGGACTGCACGGCGGCGGCGTCGCGCGGCAGGAACAGGGTGAAGGTGCTGCCCGCGCCCACCGCGCTGCTGAGCCGTATCTCGCCGCCCATGCGGCGCGCCAGCTGGCGCGAAATCGACAGGCCCAGGCCGGTGCCGCCGAACTTGCGGCTGGCCGAGCCGTCGGCCTGCTGGAAGGCGTGGAAGATGCGCTCCTGCTGGTCGGCCGCCACGCCCACGCCGGTGTCGCTGACGGCAAAGGCCAGCGCCTCGCCGCCCAGGCCATGCTCGCCGCCGCGTGCGCGGCGCACGCTCATGCCCACCTTGCCCCCGGGCGTAAACTTGACCGCGTTGGCCAATAGGTTCTTCAGGACCTGCTGCAGGCGCTGGCCGTCCGTACGCAGCAGCGGCGGCGTGCCGGCGGCGATCTCGACGCCGAAGTCCAGCCCGTTATGCTCGGCCAGCGGCTGGAACAGCGCACGCATCTGCTCGGCCACGGCGTCCAGCGCCACGTCCTCCAGGTGCAGCTCGACGCGGCCCGCCTCGATCTTGGACAAGTCCAGGATGTCGTTGATCAGGTTGAGCAGGTCCTTGCCTGCGCCGTGGATGGTGCCGGCGTATTCCACCTGCTTGCTGCTCAGCTTGCCCTCCCGGTTCTGCTCCAGCAAGCTCGACAGGATCAGCATGCTGTTCAGCGGCGTGCGCAGCTCGTGCGACATATTGGCCAGGAAC